>JAHFER010000109.1 GCA_023248365.1 Nitrospirota bacterium | reverse complement strand
GACTTTATATATGGAGTTTTTTAAAAGTTACGGCGCAGATGTGCATTTTTACATACCAGACAGGATGAAGGAGGGGTATAGTCTGAATGAAGGGGCTATACAAAAGGCATGGACTGATAAAATTAGTTTAATAATTACTGCTGACTGCGGTACCTCATCTGTAGGGTCTGTTAAGGTCGCACAGGGACTTGGCATTGATGTTATTGTTACTGATCATCATGAACCGCCTGAAATACTCCCTGAAGCGTATGCGTTATTAAATCCTAACAGGCATGATTCCATGTATCCTTTCAGGGGGCTGACCGGTGTAGGAGTTGCTTTTAAATTAGTACAGGCTATTTCAAAAATGATAGCTGTTAGAAATAATCTGACTTCTGATTTCTGTCATCTGTCTTCAAATATAGATATTTCATCTTATCTTGACCTTGTGGCCCTTGGAACTATCGCAGATGTGGCCCCGCTTACAGGAGAAAACAGATACTTTGTAAAGACCGGACTGCGGCTTCTGACTGAAGAAAAACGGATTGGTATCTCTGCCCTTAAGGAGGCCTCAGGAATTGCAGGCGGGGAAGTGAATGTCGGTTCTGTAGGGTTTATGCTTGCACCGAGGATAAATGCAACGGGCCGGTTAGCCAGCGCCGGATCAGCAGTAAAAATGCTCACTACTGAAGACCGTGAGGAGGCAATGGCTATTGCAACTTATCTTGACAGGACAAACCAGGAGAGGCAGAAGATAGAGGCGAAGATAAAGGATGAGGTCAGAGAACTGGTACTTAAAGATTATGACTCAGGAAATATAAAAGTGATCGTATTGGCATCAAAGGACTGGCATCAGGGGGTGATAGGGATTGTTGCCTCAAAAATAGTAGATGAGTTCTATCGGCCGTGTATCCTTATTCATCTGCAGGAGGATGGAATTGGAAAGGGGTCGGCAAGGAGTATTCCTGGTTTTAATATATTTGAGGGCCTTGACAACTGTAAGGAATTACTTGACCGCTTTGGGGGACACAAGTATGCCGCAGGTTTGACAATAAAGGAATCCAATATACCCATGCTAAGGGAAAATCTTTCAGCTTATATTACAGAGATGTTAAGAGAAGAAGACTTTATCCCTGAGATTAAGATGGATGCAGAAATCGGCCTTGAAGAGATAAGCTTTCCATTATTGAAAGAACTGACACTACTCCCGCCATATGGTGTATCAAATCCCGAACCTGTAATTTTTACAAAGGGGTTAAGTATTTCAGAACCGAAGGTTGTTGGAAAGGACCATTTAAAGATTAAGGTGAAGAAGGGAAGAACCTTTTTAGATGGTATTGGATTTAGTATGGCATCATCGTATAATAATCTTATAAAAAGCAGTGATAATTTTGATGTTGCTTATACACCGGAACTCAACTTCTGGAAAGGGACCTACGGGATACAGTTGAAGCTGAAGGACTTAAAAAACAGTAAACAGTAAGCAGATATCTTACCAGTCAGAATTATAAAAATAATATGCCTAATGTAGAAGGACTAATAAAGTATGTTATAGGGTATAATCCCCAGGCAGATGTGGGGCTTATAAGGCGGGCCTATGAATTTTCTGCAAATGCCCATCAGGGACAGTTGCGTAAATCCGGTGAACCCTTCCTCAAACATCCTCTCGAGGTCTCTCTCATACTAGCCAGAATGAATATGGATATTGCATCCATTGTTGCCGGTCTTTTGCATGATACTGTGGAGGACAGCCTCACCACTAGTGAGGATGTTGCAAAGGAATTCGGAAGGGATATAGCTGATCTTGTAGAGGGGCTGACAAAGCTGAGTAAAGTAGAGTTTATGTCGAGGGAGGAGAAACAGGCAGAAAACTTCAGAAAGATGATTATTTCAATGGGAAAGGATGTCAGGGTAATATTGATCAAGCTTGCTGACAGACTCCACAATATGAGGACGCTTTCAGCGTTAAGTATCAGTCAGCAGAAGAGGATTTCCCAGGAGACTATGGAGATTTATGCCCCTATAGCTAACAGGCTTGGTATAGGCTGGATGAAGATAGAACTCGAAGACCTTTCCCTAAGGTATTTAAAACCGGATGTATATACTGATCTTGCTAAAAAAGTATCGCTGAAAAAGGCGGAAAGTGATAAGTATATACAGGACGTGATAGAAATAGTTAAAAAGAACATTAAGATCTATGGGTTTAACGCAGAGGTTTACGGAAGGACAAAACACTTTTACAGTATATACCAGAAAATGGAAACCCAGGGGATAGCCTTTGAGGAGATATACGATCTTACCGGAATACGCATCTTAACGGATACAAAGGTCAATTGCTATGCCACACTCGGCATGATTCACTCACTATGGACACCTGTTCCCGGGCGGTTCAAAGACTACATAGGAGTACCAAAGTCCAACATGTATCAGTCACTGCATACCACTGTAATCGGTCCCGGAGGACACAGGGTGGAATTTCAGATTAGGACAGATGAGATGCACCAGATGGCTGAAGAAGGTATTGCAGCACACTGGAAATATAAAGATAAAGGCCATGCTGAAACCAAAGATAATCAAATTTATAACTGGTTAAGGCAGATGGTTGAATGGCAGAAAGACCTCTCAGACAGCAAGCAGTTTTTAGATTCTGTAAAGGTGGATCTGTTCCCTGACGTTGTTTATGTCTTTACTCCTAAGGGAGATGTTAAAGAAATGATGAGGGGGGCCACTCCTGTTGATTTTGCATATTCTATTCACACCGAGATAGGCAATCAATGTGTTGGCGCAAAAGTCAATGGCAAGATGGTGCCTTTGAGATACCAGTTTAAAAGCGGTGATACTGTAGAAGTTATAACAAACACAAACCATGTTCCAAGTAAGGACTGGCTGAAGTTTGTTAAGACACCGAGGGCCAGGGCTAAGCTAAAGCACGTCATAAAGACCGAAGAACGCAGACGCAGCCATGAGATTGGCCATAAGCTGATTGAAAAGGAATTTCACAGAATAGGGACAAGCATTACTGCTGTTAATAAATTAGAAAATCTCAGGCATGTATTAAATGAATACAGTGTTAAGGACATTGATGAGCTTAGTGTATTAGTAGGATATGGGAAGGTTTCTCCCCGCCAGATACTTAAAAAACTGTTCCCTGAAAGTGTGGAAAAGGAGGAGACAAAAGAGAAAGAGGAATCCCCTAAACGTGTACGTGTACCAGGAGGTGTAAAGGTAAGGGGGATTGACGATATACTTGTACACTTTTCCAAATGCTGCAATCCTGTACCAGGTGATAAGATAATAGGATATATAACACGGGGCAGGGGTATCTCTATCCATACCCCTGCATGCCCTAATATTGATGAACTGGATTATGATAAAGAACGCCTTGTTCAGGTAGATTGGGATACTACTGAACCGATTACGTATCCGGTAAGAATATCTGTTTCAACCATAGACCGTCCGGGAGTTCTGGCCAGTGTTTCTGCATCAATCACATCATCCGGTGCAAACATCAGCCACGCAGAGATAAGCACCACAGAAGATAAAAGGGCTATATTGAATTTTGTTGTAGATGTAAAAGATTTAGCCCACCTTGAGAGGGTGATACAGAAGGTAGAACAGGTGAGAGGGGTGGAGCAGGTTAGGAGATTAATGGGGAGGTGAGAGTAGCAAGCCGTAAGCAGCAGAAGCAAGAAGTCAGTCTTGATGGTCTCGTAAAAACCTTTTTCCACCGCAGAGAGCGCTGAGGACACGGAGGAAAATCCTTTATAATTAATAAGTTCTCTCTGCGCTCTCTGCGTCCTCAGCGGTAAATTTTGGCTTTTTACGAGCACATCAGGCCTCGTTAATGAGTCTTTTCATCTCAGCTACTGCCTTTTCCATGCCTACAAATACGGCCCTGGATATTATGCTGTGACCTATGTTTAACTCTTCTATTTCTTTTATGCTTGCTATTCCCTGAACGTTTTTATAGTTAAGGCCGTGGCCGGCGGATACTTTTAAGCCGATTTTTTTTGCAAACAGTGTTGCGTTTATTATCTTCTTCCGCTCATTTTCCATTTTATTTCTCGTAAGCGAATTTGCATACATACCTGTATGTATTTCAATTATGTCTGCCCCGATTTCTCCGGCAGCTTCAATCTGCTCTGTATCAGGGTCAATAAATATTGAGACTTCAATATCATTTTCATGAAGGGTTTTTATAACCTTTTTAAGTCTGCTCTTCTGTTTTACAACCTCAAGTCCGCCTTCTGTGGTTAATTCCTCTCTTCGTTCCGGCACAAGGGTGACGAGGTTGGGGTGAATTTTTGAGGCAATCTTTACCATCTCATTTACAGCCGCCATCTCAAGGTTTAAGTGGGTCGTTATAATCTTTCTTAATAACTCCAGGTCCCTGTCCTGAATGTGTCTTCTATCCTCACGAAGATGACACACGATACCATCTGCCCAGGCAGTTTCAGCCAATATAGCAGCAGCAACAGGCTCAGGCTCAACCCCGCCTCTCGCCTGCCTGATAGTAGCAACGTGATCAATATTTACACCAAGTCTTGTCATAAGAAATGCTATTATTGCAGAAAACCTTTGCATCGTCAATTATAGAAATCAGAAGCAAGAAGTTAGAGGTAAAAAGTTAGAAAGCAGGCTTTTACCCATCACCCATGACCCATTACTAAATCTGGCATAATTATTGCAGTAATATATTGTAGATGGTCAGAGATCAGGTTTTGACATCACGATTTCTCTTCAAAATAGCAGGGTTCATCCTTCTCGCAATCCTTGCAGGTTGCTCCAGCCAGTACAGTACTGTAGGCCCACCATTAGAAGGCATCTCGACTATAAAAGGCGGATCTATGGAGCTTGTTGCTGGCAAGCCGGGAGGCATTGGTACAGCGGATGGAATAGGCTCGTCAGCAAGGTTTGACTCTCCAAGGGGAATTGTTGCCTATGGTTCCATTCTTTTTGTTGCAGACCAGCAAAATTGTGCCATAAGAATGGTTGATACAGATACAGGAAAAGTTACAACTATTGCAGGGTTACCAGGCTATGCAGGTGTAAGTGATGGCGCCGGGAAAAATGCAAGGTTTTATGTCCCTGAAGGTATTGATACAGATGGCACATATCTGTATATATCTGACACAGGTAATCATGCTATCAGAAAATTAAATATAAGCACAGGTACTGTTGTGACCCTGGCCGGTAAAAGGGGGCAAAACGGTGCTACAGATGGAAGCGGGCATGATGCAACTTTTAAGGGACCTACCGCCATAACCCACATAGGCGATCTCCTATATGTGGCGGACACTGACAATCATATAATCAGAAGAGTTGATATGAACACCGGCAGTACCGTAACCATTGCAGGGTCTGCAGGCAAGTCTGGCAGCAATGATGGTATAGGCTCGGCTGCAAAATTTTATTCTCCCCTTGGTATAACTACTGATGGAACGTATTTATTTGTTGCTGACACAAGAAACCATACAATAAGAAAAGTAGACCCGAAGACAGGGGAGGTGGTTACTCTGGCAGGAGAAGCAGGGACGCATGATTATAAAGACGGGTCGCTTTCGGAGTCACGGTTTTATTACCCTTATGGTCTTGCTGTAAGAGGAAGCGAAATTTATGTCGCAGACCTTGGCAATGAGGTAATCAGGGTTATAGATTTATCTTCATCAAGTGTAAGTACAATTTCCGGCATGCCTTCCACACAAGGTTCAGCCGACGGTACTGTAGGAAACAGTAGTTTTAATAATCCTACGGATGTTGCAATTATTGGTGACAACCTTTTTGTGGCGGACATTGCAAATAATTCCATAAGGAAAGTGGATATAATTAGCGGAGATACTACTACCCTTGCAGGAACAGCCCCTAATGCAGGGGTTGCAGACGGTGTGGGAGAAAATAGCAGGTTTAATACACCGGGTGGAATAACAAAAGACGGAGATGTACTTTACGTTGCAGACTCATTTAATCATACTATAAGAAAAGTAGATATTCTTACCGGAAAGGTAACCACACTTGTTGGTACTCCTGGTGAATCCGGTAATGCAGATAGTTCTGAAAGTCCCGCTGTTTTTAGTTCTCCAACGGATGTT
>JAHFER010000108.1 GCA_023248365.1 Nitrospirota bacterium | reverse complement strand
TTCCGCCTCTGCCCGGACCACGCATTCCTTTTGAAAACTTTCCCGCTGCTTCCCTGAATCTTCTGCCTATAAAGTCTCTGAATGGAATCTCTCTACTTGGGGTGTTTATGAGGAAAGGAGGAAACCCTAATTTACTCAACGGTGCCCTGATAATAAGTTGCGATGGCGGCGCCCAGGGATCCCACTGGATTCTGTCTAAGACGACACTATAATTAGTAAAATTGTAACTTCCTAATATATTGTTATATTCTTTGTATTCTCTTCCATTAATCTTATCTAATGCAATTATTAAATCCTTTTCATCCATGGTAATCCTTTCTGATAAATCTTTTTAATGGCCTGTTTTATCAATTTTACAGGATTTAAATATTAATACAAGCTATAGGTCATCAATGCCAATTCCCCTCAGTACCATAGAAACCGGATATTTCTAAATTGGCTTGACATAACCATATTCATGCTTGACATAACTAAAATTTGAAATTATAGTAAGCAATTACTTACATTTTGATTAATCTACTGTGACCTCTAAGTATAAAGTTTAAATCATAAACAGGAGGCAGCATATGGAAAAAAAGTATCCCCAAATTTATCAAACACTAAAAAAATTATCAGCCGTCGCAGTTTTAAGTTCTTATTTACTGATACTTTCCTTATCCATATCATATTCTGAAGACAGGACATTAACACTCCAGGAGGCATATAAGCTTGCCTTAAATAATCACGAGGCTGTTAAGATTGCGGAAGAAGGTTTATATCAGTTTGAACAAACAAAGAAAAAGGCAGTAGCAAATATTCTGCCTACTGTTACTGCTGATGCAGGTTATACAAAATATTCCACTGACAAAAAATCTTCATTCACAGTTCTACAGCCTGACCACAGTTATAACTACAGTATAAAAGTAGGTGTCCCATTATACAGGGGCGGCAGGGAATGGAGTGCTCTGAGGCAGGCTAAGTACATGCTGGAGGCAGGAGAAAAAGGTCTTTCCATTGTACAGGAAAATATCATAATGGGGGTGGCCAATGCATACTATAGTGCACTTAAAATCGCAAGAGAGATTGAGATAAAGGAGGCTGATTTAAAACGGGCAGAAGAGAGGAAAAGGGTTTCATCTGCACGCTTTGAGGTTGGCGAGGTCACAAAGACCGCTGTACTGCGGGCAGAGGCCGATTTAGCAGGGATTCAGGCAGAACTTTCAAGAATTAAGAGGGATCAGTTTGTTGCACAGGATAAGCTTGCAAGGCTTGCAGGCATTACACCTGATTTCAAATTAATTGAACCGCCTCAGAAGGGTCTTCCTGCAGAAGATGTTGATAAGTTGATTAGGGTAGCGTTTGACAAAAGGGATGATCTCCTGAAATCCAGGGCAGAAGAGGAGCTTGCAAGAGAGGAAATTGCGTATACTAAGGGAAGTTTCATGCCGAGCCTCAGGCTGGATGGTGTCTATTCATTCAGGGACCAGGACCCTGGTGCACCAGCTTTTATTAACAAAGAGAGTATCTTTGCTGCGGTAACCCTTTCCTACCCGTTATATGAGGGTGGGTTGAGGATGGCCGAACTCAGGGAGTCGGAGAGCAAATTCAGGGAATCAGAGTTTAAGAGACTTAATATCAGGAAGGATATAGAAAATGAGGTACGTGAGTCTTACTACAATCTTGAGGCAATAAACTCTTCTATTGAATTTTACAAAAAACAGGTGTCATTTGCAGAAGAGAATTATAACACTGTTTTTAAACAGTATACCTATGGCCTTGCAACTAATGTGGATGTTATAGATGCAAACTCAGTCCTTGTAACAGCCCAGCAATCGCTTGCCAACAGTTCATTTGACCTTCAGCTTGCCATAATTGCATTAAAAAGTAATACAGGGGTTCTTTTAAATGAGGTTAAGAGTGAATGGTAAGAACCTCTACAGATAAAAAAATCCTTGAGTCTGCTCTGAAGCTAATCTCTGAGAAGGGATACCTCGGAACTACTACGAAAGATATAGCCCGTGAGGCAGGGATTACAGAAGTTACCCTGTTCAGGCACTTCGGCTCAAAGGAAAGACTCTTTGAAGAAGTCCTTAAATGTTACACATTCCTGCCAAAACTTAAAGAAGTCATTTCTGAGATTGAAGGAGATTCTATCAATTATGAGAATACCCTTAAAAAGATTGGAATGCGTTTCTTTGAAACATTGAAAGAAAGAAAATCTTTTATCCGAATCTTAAGTTCAGAGATGAATGTGTATCCTGACAAGACAAGGGAGGTTTTCAGTAAATTCATTGATGAGACCAATAAAGTCCTTTCAGGGTATTTTAAGTCACAGCAGAATGCCGGAAACCTCAGAAAGTTTTCCCCTGAAATTGCTGCCCGTGGTTTCCTGGGGATGCTGTTTTGCTATTTTAATGTAGAAGAGATTGTGAAGGGAAAAAGCATATCACATCAGAAGATAGAAATGATAATTAAGGAGTTTGTGGAGATTTTTGTGAACGGTACTTTAAAAGATTAACAGACAAGGTACTTACAAAAGTCGTCATTCCCGTGTAAACGGGAATCCAGAGTTTTTTAACACATTGAAAAGACTGGATTCCCACTTTCGTGGGAATGACGAAATCGGCTTTATTAATACTTTTGCAAGAGCATCAGGAGATTTGTTGTAATGAAAAAATACATTTCTATTTGGAGCTTAACAATCTTATCCTTAATATTATTAATATTACTCATAAACTCAGGCTGTGGGAAAAAGGATGCGGGTAAGAAGGCTGAGGAGAGGGTTATAAATGTTATAACTCAGGCGGCAGAAAAGAAATCACTCAGGCCCTTTGTAGAGGCTGTTGGAACATTGATCCCTAATGAAGAGGTTACTATCAGTTCAGAAGCTGAAGGGATACTTACCAATGTTTCAGTAGATGAGGGAATTGTAGTGTCAAAAGGTAAACTGCTTGCCACTGTTAATGATACAGATTATGCGCTTGCTGTAAAACAGTCTGAAGCAATATTAAAACAGGCAGAGGTAAGCCTTGCTAACACAAAAATAGAATACAGCCGTAAGTCTGCACTCAATAAAGATGGTCTGATAACAAAAGAAGAGTTTGATGCTATTTCAACAAGGCTCTCGCTGTCTGAGGCAGAGGTTGAAAAGGCAAAGGCCTTCCTTGATATAACAAAACAAAAATTATCTAAGACGAAAATATATGCGCCAATCTCAGGGGTTATAAAAGAAAAGAAGGTGTCATCCGGAGATAATGTAAGAAACGGCAGCAATCTATTCACTATTATCCAGACTGATCCGCTAAAACTTTCATTCACAGTATCAGAAAGGGATGCAGAAAAACTTAGAACAGGCCAGGATGTTATGTTTAAAGTAGATTCATCTCATGATAAGGAATTTAAAGGGAAATTGAGCCTGATTTATCCGTCTGTTGATGATAAGACAAGGACGTTGCGTGTTGAAGCCGTAGTTCCTAATTCCGGTGGAATCTTAAAACCGGGTCTTTTTACAAGGGTAACATTATATACTGCCTCTCCAAAGGCAACAATTGTTGTTCCTGTAACAGCCCTGCTTTATGAAGCAGAACAGGTTAAGGTGTTCACTGTGGATGGGGATGTTGCAAAAGAAAAGATTATCAGGGCAGGTATCAGGCATGATGACCTGATGGAGATAGTTGAAGGATTAAAAGAAGGAGAAAAGGTTGTTGTGGTCGGGCAGCAAAACCTGTCTGAGGGGGTAAGGGTAAGGTCAAATGTGGCTCGCTGATACATCTATTAAACGACCCGTCTTTGCAACAATGGTCATTCTTGGTCTTGTCCTGCTTGGGGTTGTGAGCTACCCGCGCATAGGCGTAGACCTGTTTCCAAAGGTTGAATTTCCTATTGTCAATATCTCCACCACGCTCAGGGGTGCAAGCCCTGAGATTATGGATATTGATGTTACGGATAAGATTGAAGAGGCTGTTAATACCATAAACAGCGTTAAGTCCATTACATCTTCGAGTACTGAAGGTAGATCGCAGGTAGTTGTAGAGTTTAACCTCGATAGAAATATTGATCTTGCAGTCCAGGATGTGAGGGAAAAGATTTCTGCTGTGAGGGGCTCGCTTCCACAGGACATTGATGAGCCTGTTATTGAAAAGGTGGACCCGGATGCAACACCTGTAATGTGGATTGCCCTGTCTGGAGAGAAATCCATAAGGGATCTCTCTACCTATGCCAATGAAGTCTTAAAAGAACAGTTACAGAAGATAAACGGCGTTGGTGCGATACGCATGGCAGGACTGCGTCTGCGTCAGGTCAGGGTCTGGTTAGATTCCGGAAAACTCTCTGCCTACAATATAACTGCACATGATGTCTTCAGGACCTTAAACATGGAGAATGTTGAACTTCCCGGAGGCCGGATTGAAGGAAACACAAAAGAGTATGCAGTAAAAACCAAAGGTGAGTTAACCAATATTCAGGACTTCAATGATCTGGTTGTAGGTTATTACAGTGGAGCACCCATAAGGCTAAGAGATATCGGCAGGGTAGAGGACGGGATGGATGAGAAACGTTCTATTACAAAATTCAACGGTATACCTGCCGTGGGACTGGGAATACAGAAACAGTCCGGCACTAATACGGTTGAGGTAGTGAACAGGATAAAGAAGGAACTTGAAAAAGTCAGGAACTTTCTCCCATCCGGTATGAAGCTTGATATAAGCTTTGACCAGTCAAACTTTATAAAACGCTCTATAGACGAGGTTCAGCATCATCTTATATACGGCGGATTATTTGCCTCACTTGCGGTGCTTTTGTTTTTGAGAAGCATAAGAGTTACGATAATCAGCGCCATTGCAATTCCTACATCAATTATTTCCACCTTTGCAATCATGCATGCCTTTGGTTTTACCTTTAACAACATGACCATGCTTGGGCTTTCACTATCAGTCGGTATTCTGATAGACGATGCGATAATTGTTATTGAAAATATCCAGCGTCATATTGAAGAGGGTATGAGTGCTATGGAGGCAGCCTCATCTGCTACTGCCGAGATAGGGATGGCAGTTATGGCAACTACACTTGCCATTGTTGTGATATTCCTTCCTGTTGCATTTATGAAGGGCATAATAGGTATGTTCTTTTTCCAGTTTGCGTTGACTGTAGTCTTTGCTGTTCTTGTTTCCCTTTTCGTATCTTTTACACTAACCCCTATGTTGTCCTCGAGATATCTGAAAGGAACAAGCCACTCGTTATCTGGTTCAGGCGGTACGTTAAAGGGTTTATCAGGTAAGGTTGAGGGTGTCTATAAATGGATTGAAGATATATATAGAAAGTTGCTTACAATTGCTATGAATCACAGGGCGATTGTAATTGTCTCTGCATTGACAATCTTTATCTTCAGCCTGTTCATTACAAGATTCTTAGGTAAGGAATTTCTCCCTTCCGAAGACCAGTCCAGGTTTGTGGTGAGGTTAGAGGCGCCTATAGACTATTCTGTTGATGAGATTGCGCGGTTGTTTTCCGGGGCAGAAGATATTATCAGCAAAACTCCTGAGATAAATTCCATCTTTTATGGGCAGGGGTCGTTCGGTGATGTCAACAAGGGGATGATTTTTATCGGCCTTAAGCCCAAATCTGAGAGGACCAGGACTCAGCAGGAAATAATGAAAGCCCTGAGGAAGAAATTCAGTGAGATTCCGGGCTTAAAAGGAACTGCCGAGGATGTCTCTCTCATTGGCGGCGGGATTAGAAATGTTCCAATACAGTATGCAATCAGGGGACGTGATTTAAAAGAAATCCAGACATACAGCAAGCGTATCATAAGCGAATTTTCAAAACTTCCGGGGATTGTTGATGTGGATACCTCTCTTGAGACAGGCAAACCAGAGGTGAGGATATATATTGACAGGGACAAGGCAGCAGATCTTGGGGTGGATATTACAACAGTTGCACAGACTGTTAACTTCCTTATAAGCGGTGAGGTTAATGTAACAAGGTTCAAGGATGAAAGCCGCGGCAGACGTTATGATGTGAGGATGAGGCTCAATCCTGAAGATAGAAAAATCCCGTCAGATCTTGAAAAGTTATACTGCCGTGCAAAGGACGGGAGGCTTGTAGAA
>JAHFER010000107.1 GCA_023248365.1 Nitrospirota bacterium | reverse complement strand
ATCTCCAATAGCTATCCATGCACTTGCATTATCCGGATTATAATTAAGCGCCTTCATATACTCGGACTCTGCCCTGTCATAGTGACGTTTGTTTGCAAGCATCTTCCCCTTTTTGAAAGCCGTATTTGATAAGTACGATTTCAAAACAGAGGTACACCCTGAAGAATTCAATGAGAGAACTATAAGTAAACTCAGGAGAAGTTTTTTGACCATTCTCTGGAATGAAGGCAGGTTAGTCTCCATCGTTCATACAATTTCCTGGAGTCTGCCTCATTGACCTTAGGAACAAAAGGCCTTTTAGCAGCGATGTTTTTTTCAACAGAATTGAGTCCCTGTCCAGTCTTTGTGTCGGGGTTTGTTAAGAAAGCAATTCCTGCTGCCTCATGATCACCTTCTTTAGCCTTATGTACGGGCATGTTCAGAATATCTGCCTGGAACTGTAACAGGTAAGTTATATCAGAGAGCCTCCCGCTCGCAATTATCTTTTTTACCTGTATCCTGCTGTCCTTCCCAACAACACTAAAATGATCCTTAACCAAAAAGGCAATCGCCTCAACTGCAGAGCGTACAATGTCATATTTAGTTGTGGATGATTTAAGTCCAAACATACACCCTGTTGCATTTTTGTCCGGGTACGGTGAGCCTAATCCTGTAATTGCGGGAAACATAAAGATACGTTCCTGAGAACGCCTGCACATCTCGTCAATATTCTCTTTAGGGTTTATAATCCCGAGGTTTGCCTGCATCCATTGAAATAATAAATCTGCTGCCTTTATATTCCCTTCAAGGATGTATGATGTATTTCCGTTATTGGACCATCCAATAGTAGTCAAAAGACCAGGTAGAATAAATATCTTTTTTCCTGTGTTTATAAGAATGGTCCCATTTGTGCCATAAGTTAAATTGACATCACCTTCCTGATGACAACCGTTTCCAATAAGGGAAGTATGTCTGTCCACTATGTTTACATGAATAGGAATTGTCTGCCCCTGAATTCTGGCATCTCCAAAATAACATGAAGTAGGAAGTACAGCAGGAAGAATGTCATGCGGTATAGAGAAAAGTTCAAGCAGTTCCTTATCCCAGGACTTTGTAAGAATATTAAATAAAAGGGTCTTTGCTGCATTTGAATGATCAGTAGCAAATACAGAACCTTTAGTCAGATGCCACATAAGAAATGTATTTACCGTTCCGCACAACAACCGCCCTTTTTCGATAAGTTTTCCGCATTGTTTAACATTGTCCAGTACCCATTTAATCTTAGAAGCCGAATAAATAAAGGACAAAGGAAGCCCTGTACGCTCCCGTATGCTCTCACGGTGGTCACTCTTTTCCCTGCATATCTCAATGCCACGCGGGTCAAGTGGGCTGATAGCATTATAGACAGCTTTACCAGTGTCTTTATCCCATAAGATTATTGTGGAAGGTTGACTAGCAATACCAATTGCAGATATTTGTCTCTTTTTTGTCCCTATCTTCCTGAAGAGATTATTTATTGCACTTAAGACACTTTTGAGTATGTCATCAGGTTTGTATTCAATCCAGCCGGATTTATTGGAAACAGGCTTTAAAGGGGTTTCTGCCCAGGCAATAACTTTTCCTTTGTGATCAATCAGCTTTGCCTTTGAACCTGATACACCCTGATTCAGGGCAAGTATATATTTTCCCATGGGCATCTATTCCTCATTATAAAAAATGCCAAATTCCCCCCCTCAAGTCTCTCCCTGAGGCACGATTTGGCAATTCTGGAATACGAAAATAGTGTTTTAACGCCCTGACTTTGCTTTGAAGCTACACTTTTGTCTATAGTAGCAAGTTAGACCTGCAAAGTCAACATGCCAACATACCAGCATACAGCATACATTGACATGTAATATTTAATTATGATATTTTGTCGGCAGGTAGTTTTTTTGCGGGAGTAGCTCAGTGGTAGAGTCCCAGCTTCCCAAGCTGGTTGTCGCGGGTTCAAATCCCGTCTCCCGCTCCAGTATTTTTCTTGAAAATCAACAGGTTGGCTTCAAAGAATCCTCTTCGTTACTCTCTGGATTCCCGTTTGCACGGGAATGACGACTCGTTATGAGGCCGTCATTCGCCATTTATTGATAGGTGTTAAAAATCTCATCAAATTTACTATGAAGTGATTTAAAGGCTTCAAGGATGACCGGATCAAAGTGGCCCGGCATCGTCCTGCCATCCCCTTCTGCAATAATATTATAAGTCTTGTCATGATCGAATCCTGCTTTATAAGGTCTTTTGCTTCTCAGTGCATCATACTGGTCCGCAAGCATCACTATTCTTCCTTCAATAGGAATCTCATCACCTTTAATGCCCCGTGGATAACCTGTTCCATCCCACCTTTCATGATGGCTCAGGGCAATGGATGCTACCATCTGTATAGTTGGATGGGTTGAATCCACAAATATCCTGTGCCCTATAGAAGTGTGTGTCTTCATAATCTCAAACTCTTCACGTGTAAGAGACCCGGGTTTTAAGAGTATACTGTCAGGAATGCCTACCTTACCTATGTCATGCATAGGGCTGGCAAATGATAGCGCCTCAATATAGTCTTCAGGCATATCCAGTGTACTTGCAATCTCTCTTGAGTAAAGGCCTATCCTGTTAATGTGAGTACCGGTGTCTTCATCCCTGTATTCTGCCACTACTGTAAGGCGCTGCACCAATTCCGTGCTCATGCTCTTTACCATCATCATGGCCTCGGCCAGCTCCATAGTCCTCTTCATTACAGTATCCTCAAGCATGTGTTTGTAGTTCTTCTCCATCTGGAGGATCCTGCTGAATCTCACGGCCTTTTCTATAGAGAAAAGGAGATATTCAGGTTTGAATGGCTTTATTATAAAATCGAACGCTCCTTTTTTAATTGCACTAACAGCTATCTCAAGTTCTGCATATGCCGTCATTAAGACCACCGGAAGTTCAGTATTAAAATTATGTATCTTCTCAAGAAGCTCTATCCCTGAAATCCCAGGCATCTTTATATCTGTTAAAACAACCTCTATCTTATCTTTTCCAAGCTTAGTCATTGCCTCTGAGGCACTCTCACAGGCAACTACGATATAGCCACATTCTCCAAGAAATGATGCGGCAGATTCCCGAACATAAGGGTCATCATCAACTATGAGTATTGAACCCCCGGACCTGTTATTCATTGTTTCTCCATCTTAATGCTCTGTTATTTAATTAAGCTATCTTACCTCTGGAAACTTGTATCCGGTAATCTCTCTGACCTCAAACAGCCCCGGGATACTATTATCTTCCAGCAAGACCCTTCTTACTTTAGCCTGCCATGCCTTTTGAAATATCTTCTTTTCTTCTTCTGTTGCCTGACCTGATATAGCAAGAGAGGCATATTCTCCTAATTCTGGATCCTCAGGAACAAGGTCGGAATTGTATGTTACCTCTACTGTCTTTTTATTATCCATTCTCTGAAAAATGAAGGTATTATATTTAAAATTCTCTTCATCAAAAACAAGAAGATTTCTCCTCCCATATTTCCGTCCCAACCCTGCGAAACCTGTTATTGGAGCAGCGCCTGTTATCAGGGAAATAACCTGCGACATAGGCCCGTAAGCCATATCAGTCGCCTTTCCCATGACCGCCACTTTAATCTCACCCCTTACAGGTATCTCATCCCCATACAGCGCCGAAAGCGCCCTTGCAGTTATCTTGTATGCCCCTGAAACTGCCGGGCATGAGTGCCCTGCAAGTTTTACTGCATCTGCATATTTAAATACAAATTCCTCTCCCTCATCCATAGCGCCCAGAATATAGGCCAATGGGTCTTTGAGTTTTATTGTCTCCACCAGATCAAAAAAATCCGGACTCCAGTTGCTCTGTCCTTCAGGCATACCAAACTCCTTTATAGTTAATTTAGTTTATGAATGGGATATTTTACCTTATTTCAGGTAATATTTGCAAAATAATTTTTTACACCTTCGAGGGTGGTAACCCTCTCATACTCCTTAAAGAGAATTCAAACCGAAGCCGATAGGAAGCTCTTATGTCGCCGACATAGATAGGCGCACATATTAAACGCTATAAACAACCTGGAGGGTAGAAACATGAAAAGAGTACTTGCAATTGCGATTATCGCCGTCTTGGGATTAAGCGCTTGCAGCGGCGGTGGCAGCAGTAGTATTAGTAGTAGCAGCAACGGTAGTATAATAACCGGCAAAGCCATCCCCACTGAGATTTCAGCGATTCCGAGCAATAACAGCGCCACGGGAGCCCCGAAGACACTGGGTTTGACATCCCGCCTCCGTAACTTAGCAATGGCGGTTAGTCTGGCGGACAATTCCGATTATGTGAAGACCTCCACACGCAAGTACGTTCAGGAACACGCACTGGAACAGTTCAGCATCATCGAGACCATCATGAAGGCGGTAGCCCAGACCCACTATGCCGATGCGAATAATATCAATGCCGGTCCATACAAGGCCATGATCGCCTGGGAAGACAATAAGGGAGGCGTGGACGTCAAAACTCTGGAGCCGTGGGTGGTAGATTCCACGATGATTACGGTGAGCGGTCAGGAGGTCAATCGCGTTCAGGTTTGGATTGAGGAAGCAGGTGATTCCGGCCTCCGTATAGTCAAGGTTAATTTTGACATTTATACTTCGGCAACGCAGAATGACGATGGTACTTACGCCGATTACGGTGAGTGGGACCTGGTCGCCAAATTCAATTCCACCGGCAGTGAATTTTTCGTGGCCAGCTCCCGCATTGTGAACGGTCAGACGGTATTGAACATCAATTCCCATCAAATCCATATGGATCAGGGACAACAGTTATCCGAGGATCTTAAAGCTGTGATGTATCGTTCGGGCACAACCGGCTACGGCGAGGTCGAATATCCCAATTGGAGCTGTGATATGAATGGATGCACGATCGGTAGCCTGAATGCGATGTATGCCTATAATGCCGATTATGTCGCCGTGGACGATGGCAGCGGAAGCGGGGCAGTCTACAAAGACCGCAACGCCAAAACTGACATGACACAGCGTTATGCCCTGTTTTATGCCAGCGCTGGCACGGATGCCAACGGCAAAGCCATTGCGGCAGGGGATAACCTGACCAAGCATAAATCCTTCGGTTTCCCGGTGAGATATGTGGACTCCAATGGCGTACCCCAGCACGCTTACTACGGCGCCTGGCAGGGACGGCATTCATTGTGGGCCAATGGCAGCAGCAGCGTACCTACGGGTACCACGGTCACCCGTGAGGACCACGCTCCCAATCAGACTGCGGAGACCTACACCGTTTCAGCTCCGATCAGCGGTACCTTGACCAAGCGTACATTGATGGAAGCGGATCTGAGTGAAATCCAGAATATTCCCTTTGAAACCTTTGTAAATAAGTTCATGAACATGACCTGGGATGGTTCGAGCTGGAAGATGTGCGATGGATTTATGGACTGGAGCACCAATCCGCCAAACTGCAGAGACATGAACGGTAATCCATTGACGACAAATGCGTTTACCAATTTTAATTCCCTTATAGTTCAGGATAATGATCGTAAGAATGTGAATATCAATCGGTGGGATCAAACCGCCAATGGGGGGATGGGGGGCTCGATGGATTATATCTATCTGAATTCCACGAATTTCACAGGCATCACGGGATATTCCTTAGCAGGCTTCTACACGGCGAGTCGAAACATGAGCACGGGTCGATTGGCACCGACAACCCCTGCTGTGCTTTATACGCCTAACATTGGCGAGATGATTAACGTCAATATTGGCGGATCAATTTATATCCAATACACCGGTGATTTCAGCGGCGGTAACACAGGTTGGGTGAGCAAAAAACTGGAGAGTTTTGATCAGCAAACCTGGACTCCGACCTTTGATGATAGCGGGGATACAGTCTTTACTCCGGACATGGGCCGGGAGTATTACATCCACAGTAACGGCGCCAACTTCGTTGTGAATCGTATAGGCCAGGGTGGGGACGCCACGGATTATGAGGTGCTGATAGAATTGCAATCCGCCGCCAATCCGAGCACAGCGGCAACCTTCTTGCCTGCAGGTACGTCCTACCTGGCAAATCCCTGGAACAAGGTGGTGCATTACACCCTGGAT
>JAHFER010000106.1 GCA_023248365.1 Nitrospirota bacterium | reverse complement strand
TTTGCCGGATTCCCAGCGACAACAGCATTAGGCGGGACATCCTTCGTTACAACACTGCCTGCGCCAATAATCGCATGTTCACCTACAGTCACATTGCATAATAGAGTCGCTCCTGAACCAATTGATGCACCCTGCTTAACATGAGTCGGCTCTACCTTCCAGTCTGCTTCAGTCTGTAATTGACCATCAGAAGTTGTGGCACGAGGGTATGTATCGTTTATAAAGGTTACGTTGTGTCCAATAAAGACGTTATCTTCTATTATGACGCCTTCACAGATAAAGGTGTGGCTTGATATTTTACAGTTCTTCCCAATTGTTGCGTTTTTTTGCACTTCAACAAAGGTTCCAATCTTTGTTCCATCTCCTATTGAACAGCCATAGAGGTTGATAAATTTGGCGAGTTTTACGTTTTCGCCTAATTTGACGTCTTCTGATATGGATAGGTAGTTCATAAGTAAACCATCCTTCCGCTATCCTTTAATGATTCATTACATGACTCAAGCATTTTTACAATTCTCAAACCGGCATGTCCATCGTTAATTGGCGTCTCTCCGTTAACTATGCAATTGGCAAAATATTCTGCCTCCATCTTCAATGCCTCAATCTGCTGAACCTTTGGCGCCCACATGTCCCCTGAACGGTAGCTAACAAGGAGGTTGTATACCCCTTCTTTATTTTTTACATCAACCCCTTTGTCGTATATCTTCAGTTTCTCATCTGCCTCAAGGTCATTCCACACCAGCATTTTCTTTTCGCCGCCTACTAACGTTGTCCTTAATTTCACCGGCGATAACCAGTTGACATTAAAATGTGCAATCATATTATTTGCAAAATGTACAGTAATGTAAGCAGTATCTTCCATCTCATTTAAATGAGCCTTGCCGCTCGCAGAGATTGCAACAGGTCTTTCCTCAATAAGATAATCCATGATGGAAAAATCATGGGGTGCAAGATCCCAAATAACATTAACATCCTTTTGAAATAGTCCAAGATTGACTCTGACAGAGTCATAATAATACAGGTCTCCAAGTATCGCATCCGCAATAAGCTGTTTCATCTTTCTGACAGCGCCGGTAAAGATAAATGTATGGTCTACCATGATTTTAAGATTTTTCTTTTCTGCCAGCTCAATCAGCTCTTCAGCCTGAGCTACTGTAGCAGTAAACGGTTTCTCTACAAATATATGTTTCCCGTTTTCCAGCGCCTTTTTGGCTAATTCAAAATGGGTAGAGACTGGTGTTATAACAGCTACAATATCAATGTCAGGCGAGGATATAACATCCTGCCAGGTCGTTGTTGTGTTTATGTGCGGATGTGCTTTTTGGGCACGGTTTAGCGCATGTTGATTCCCATCACAAATTAAGTGAACCCTGGTCGCTTCTATGCTATTAAAATTCCTGACTATATTGGGGCCCCAATAACCGTATCCAATCACACCAACATTAAGCATTTATCCTCCAAAATACGTAAGGCAATTCACCGCAGAGCACACAGAGAACTACTTGAGTTGTATATGTTTTTAAGTTTAAAAATTTTCCCTCTGTGAACTCTGTGGTTTTAAAATCGCTCAATCCGGGTTTTAATAAGCGCCCTTACCCATCAACACAACCCAGGGTGTCAGGAATAGTATCTTTATATCTAACCACACAGACCAGTCTTTAATGTACCTTATATCCAAGCGCACCATCTCATTGAATGTGGTAGAACTTCTTCCCTTGGTTTGCCAAAGGCCTGTTATGCCAGGTCTCACTTCCATAACCCTGCGTCTGTGCCATATATCATAGATAGCCATCTCATAGGCAACAGGTGGTCTTGGACCTACAAGCGACATCTCCCCTTTAAGTACATTAATAAATTGAGGAAGCTCGTCTAAGCTTGTCTTTCTCAAAAACCTCCCTATTGTAGTTACCCTTGGATCGTCTTTTATTTTATAAACAGTCCCTTCTCCTCCGTTGTTATCCTTTGCTTCATAGCTGCCCTGTTCAACGATAAACTTCTTTATATAATCCTGATGTATCTTCGAATCATTATTCAGATGCATTGTCCTGAATTTAAGAAATGTAAACTTCTTTCCAAATTGACCAATCCTCTCCTGCCTGAAAAGTATAGTACCTTTCGAAGTAGCGCGGATAATAATTGGTATAATCAGAAAAAGAGGTGAGAATATCAATATACACGCAAGGCTTCCAAGCACATCAATAACTCTCTTAATTATTCTGGTCGTATCCTTTTTATTAGCTATATCCGGATACAGGGTTTCATGGTCAAAAATTTCTCTCTTCCTGTTTTCTCCATCTTTTGGTCCATCTTCCGGCCCATCTTCCGGGAATACAAAAAAAGATGCCTTGATCTTCTTTACCTGTTGAATTTCAAGAACTGAATATAGCTTACTGAATATTTTCTCTCTGAGGGTTTCCTTATCTATCCTGTTTAACTCTGTAAACAACACACCAATTACAGACCCATTTTTATACCATCCTTTTACATCTATTTCTCTTGTAGAGGAAAATAATGCCGATGCGATTTTTTTAATTATCCCATTATTCCCATTAGTTGATGCTAACCCATCTATGTCTAAAAGCATCAATAAAAACGGCCTCCTGGAGCGTTCTGTCCTTCTCCTTTCATAGGATAGAAGTTCACAAAAATAATCTTCAATATACAATCCATCATTTTGGTCTATCAGGTAATTTGTAAAATGAAGTGCTTTTTTGTTGTTCCCGTTGAGCTTCATTATGTCCTTTGTCAATTAATTGTTGGAGATTAATTTATTCTGATAATAATAATATGATATGCAAAGAAAAGACCAAGTTAAATGGGGAATCATTGGATTTTTGGGATTTTTACAGGCTGCCGCCATTACAGGTTTATTACCTGCAAAAAACAAAAGTTATATGTAATAATGGCAACCATTCAAAGCTGCTTAAATCTACGAGACCTTTTTAATAAGGGCTGACTGAAGTATTATTCTGGATTGAGAAGTAACCATATTTAGTAAAATAATTACCCTGTCTGAATCTTTTACACTGCTGTCAAAAATTCCGGTTACCCCTTCTAAAGGTCCCTCTTTAATCTCTACTTTTTCACCTTTTGCAAAGGATGGTGGATCAAGATGAACAAAGCCATCTTTTATCCTGTCTTTAATCAAATCAATTATCGCATCGTCCAGGGGAGCCGGTTCACCTCCAAAACAAACAATAGAACTAACCCCTTTTGAATACTTTACTAACCTGAGTTGAGTCTTAATATCAAAACGTGCGAAGATATAGCCTCGGAATAATGGCTTACCCGGGGCTATCTTGGGATAGAACGATTCCACTCCTGATTGTGTAAGAAATACTTCAGCAACTGCCTCTTCCCTCGGCTTGGAATGAAGGGCGTACCATTGTAACTCCATAAAATATTTCCTTCCCTTGACGGTTTAGTCAAAAGCCTCATCTGCGGCGTTGCGCTGCATCCTTCGTCATTGCGGCGTACCAGCAAAGTACGCCTCATTCCTCAGGATTTGCGCGCCTTGCACCTGAAGCCTTTTACTAAACCGTCCGGTTTAGTGACTTTTTACAAGGCCATAAACCTTAACCTTCATAAATCTTGCAATATATATACCATAAGCAAAACATATTTTAGGCTTGCAAAAATTAAGTATTATGATAGTTTTTAATCTAAAATGGGTAATATGCCGGATACAAAGATGTGAACTTCCCCAATTTATAACCTTCTCTTCCCACTACAATTATGTAATATACGGCACAATTTTGGAAAGGTTGAATCGGGATTATACCTCAAAATATAAATTTTGTGCCACCATAGCCTTTATCATATTCCAATTTCTAATACCAATATGTTAATATAACATGGAAATGATAAAAAGCAGCGGGAAAATTGTAATATTGAATAACATCCCTTTTACTATTGACGAAGGAAAAGTGCTCAGAGAGCTGCGTTTTCCAAGGTCAGTTACATTTCAGGACATTAAAGAAGAGCATATTGCCGATTCAATAAAAATCGTGATTAGATTAGCATATTCCCTTATAAAAGGAAAGGGGTGTTACAGGACTTTCAAAATTAAGGAGGTACTTCCTGACAGGGTTACCATACCTGAGAGTGACCACTTATTTTCAGGCAATAACATGGTTAGACTTTTGAAGAACTGCGATTATGCAACTCTGTTAGTGTGTACAATTGGAAAAGATATAGCTGATAAGGTTGAGGAATTTGAAAAGATAAGTTTAAGTGATGCATATAATCTGGACCGCACAGGGGCCTGGATGGCGGATTATATGGCAGAGCAGGTGGGAAGGATTATAGAAACAGAGGTTACTAAAAACGGATATAAGCCCACCTTTCGATATGCCGCAGGATATGGTGACTGGGAACTTAAAGCTCAGGCAGAGATCATGCGGTTAACAGAGGCCCATAAGATTGGTGTAACAATTACAGATTCCTTTATTATGATCCCAAGGTTTTCTGTTTCAGCGGTTATAGGATGGGAAAGAGCAAAGAACACAACCTAAAAAAGGCGATTCACCACAGAGCACACGGAGAAAGATATTATAACTCAAAGAAAAACTGCTTTTCTCTGTGTACTCATTAAGTGAATTAGATACATAAGCATTAATCAACAAATTTACTACTTGAGAACACAGAGGAAGAAATGAATTTTCAATGGTTTTTTAGTTTTAAAATTTTCCCTCTGTGTACTCTGTGGTTAAAAAAATGCTCAATTTAGGTACAAGTAACGGGGGAGAGAACAAGTTATGAATGGATTACTTAATCGTCTGAAGAATGAGGTCTTACTGCTTGATGGGTCAATGGGGGCTATGCTTCAATTGAGAGGGCTTCCTCCGGGATATGCCCCTGATCTGTGGAACTTAGAAAAACAGGATGTGATATTGGATATTCACAGGGAATATGTTAAGGCAGGAAGTAATATTATTCTGACAAACACCTTTGGAGCATCCCGGCTGCGCCTTGCTGAATATGATGCAGACAGCAAGTTAAAAGAGATTAATCAGGAGGCAGTGAAGTTAGCCAGAAAGGCAGCAGGAGATAATGGCTTTGTAGCAGGGGATGTTGGTCCATGCGGCTCCACAGTATATCCTCTTGGTGAATTATCATTTGATGATGCAGTAGAGATTTTCTCTGAGCAAATCGAGGTATTAGTAAAATCAGGATGTGATCTGATAGTAATAGAGACCATGTTTGATCTGATTGAAATAAGGGCCGCTGTTATTGCTGCCAAAAGGGCCGGAGGTAATATCCCTGTCCTTGCGTCAATGACATTTACACAGGATGGACTTACAGACACAGGGTCAGACCCTGAGACAACAGCATCAGTATTAGAGGGCTTAGGGGTTGATATAATCGGGACCAATTGTTCCACAGGGCCGGAAGAGATGATCGGGGTTGTTAAAAAGATGGCATTGGCAACAGATTCATATATCTGCGCCCAGCCTAATGCAGGGCTTCCTGTGAATGTTGGGGGAAAGACTGTGTTCCCGAAATCCCCTGAAGAGATGGCCTCGTTTGCAGGACAATTTGTGGATGCCGGTGTTAATATTCTGGGTGGATGCTGCGGTACTACACCTGATTATATTCATCTGCTCTCACAAGGAATAAAGGGGCACAAACCGGTTCGGAGAGAAGGTTATAAAGGGCTTAAGTTTTCGAGCAGATCAAAGACTATTTATACCGGCAATGGCTTCCCATTTCTTAAGATAGGAGAGAAGATTAATCCCACCGGCCGGAAGGCCTTTGGAGAGACCATAAGAGAAGGCCGCATGGATATGGTTATAACAGAGGCCAGGAGTGAATTTGAGGCAGGCGCAATGGCGCTTGATGTAAATGTTGGTGTCCCCATGACAGATGAGCCCGGCAATATGGGGCGTGCAGTAGAGGCGATTCAAACTATTGTGGATTTACCACTTGTTATTGACAGCTCCAGTATTGAGGCCATAGAAAAGGGGCTTAAAGTGTATGCTGGAAAGGCCCTGGTAAACAGTGTAAATGCAGAACCTGAACGCATGGATTTATTGTTTCCTGTTATAAAAAATTATGGCGCCGCTGTGGTAGCGCTCCTTGCCGGCAATGATATACCTGAAAAGGCATCAGAACGTTTAA
>JAHFER010000105.1 GCA_023248365.1 Nitrospirota bacterium | reverse complement strand
ATAACCATCATTACTTGCAAGTTCAACAACAAAACTGTTTGAATTAAGGTTTCGTGATCTGATCAAATCAAGGACATTTTCTCTCGAGTGCTCTAAAAGTGTGGACGTAAAAGAGGAGTAATAGGGGTATTCGTCGCAAAAAAGAACCTCCGGATGTACAGTTTCCAGTATCTGCACTAATCCACAATTAGTACAGAAGGCAACTTCAAGTGGATAGATCGGTTCAGGATGTGTGAGCTGTTCCTCTGTCAACAGACGATCAACCAACGGGGTTTTGCCCAAATCCAAAAAGATTTTAAGACTGTGGTGCAAACAGGAACGACAGACACCTATTTTTTCATTCATTACTTTTCCCTCATTAAATCATTTACAACTCTATGTCTGTTATAATTAACAATCATCACCATACTTTCCATGGAGCTTTTCCCGATTGCCAGAGATTGTCTAACAGGCGTTTGTCGCGAAGAGTATCCATGCACTGCCAAAAAGACGTATGCTGATAAGCCATAAGTTGTCCATCTTTCGCAAGTCTTTCCAATGGTTCCTTTTCCCATTGTGTATCATCACCATCAATATAATCGAATACACCCGGTTCTAAAACAAAGAAGGCCCCGTTTATCCAGCCTTCAGCAGTTTGTGGCTTTTCTGAAAACTCCAGCACTCTGCCTTCATTCAACTCAAGATGACCAAAGCGTGCAGGCGGTCTGACAGCCGTTAGCGTGGCCAGTTTTCCATGAGATCTATGAAAATTAAGTAAGGCTTTCAGGTCGACATTCGATACTCCGTCTCCCCATGTTAACATTACTGTCTCATTTCCCAACCATGGAGCCAACCGCTTAATTCTACCACCTGTAAGAGTTTCCTGTCCTGTATCAATCAAATCCACTGTCCAATTTGGGTAGTTTCCTTCATGAAGGATGACTTCGGCTGTGCTTAATTTGACCGTCATGTTGGTATTCAAGGCACAGTATTCTTTCATCCAGCGCTTAATATATTCCCCCTTGTAACCCAATGCTATTACAAATTCATTAAAACCATAATAAGAATAGTGCATCATGATGTGCCAAAGAATTGGCTTCATGCCAATTTCCACCATAGGCTTAGGCTTTATTTCAGTTTCCTCCACCAGACGTGTTCCGACCCCCCCTGCAAGTATTCCTACCTTCATCGGACTATCCCTTTCTTTTTATAGCGCATTGAGTTTTATCCTTAAAACCGTCATCAAGTTCGTTAAGTCCGTTGGGCAAGTTCATCTTCTTTCGCTTCCCACTCCGGCGCAAAGTCCAGGCCAATCTGACTAAAACTGTGATGAAGGTTCCAATTGGCACAAGAGCTATGGTAGCAATAAAAGCACTGTTTTGGCATTAAATCGTCTTTATTCACAATACCCCGCAACTCTTGCATATTCTTTGAATTCCAGAGTGCTTTAAAGTTATCATACTCCGAAACATGGGCCAACTTTTTTGCAGATGACTGACAGGAACGCAGGAAACCATCACTACCAATATATATGTCTCGCCAGAGTAGTCCACAGGATTCGTGGCGAAGATTACCCGTTTCACTACTTCCCTGGATTGGTGGGAGCTTCAGTTTTATTTGCAGCTCTTTTGCCAGTTCTTCTGCTTCCTGAAAAACCTTTATGACCATATCCTGACTATCCACAAGGGACTCGTGGAGAAGACCTTCATTAAATACAGTAAGATAAACCACCTTAACCTCAGGAATTCCAAGATCATGGGCCAGCTTAAGCATATCAGGAAGTTCATGTAAATTTCTACGCATAGCTGTAAAGACAAAATTAATATACGGGTAATTAAGGTTCCGCCTCTCCTTTTCTGAAATTAATTTACTCAGCGAGGCTAATTGACGTTTCAGGTTTCCACCTTTTCGGATAGAATTATTGGTCTCAGCCGTAGCCCCATCGAGAGATATAGCTACTAAATCCACATGAAAATCAATAATGGCCTTTGTTATTTTATGGAGTGTACTGCCATTAGTTACGAAGTACTTTCTCAATGAAGGATATTTATTAAGATATTCTAATATTTCAAATAGGTTTGGATGAAGAGTCCCCTCTCCCCATCCATGGAGAGTGACTTCCTCAACATAAGGATAAATGGGTTCAAATCTACTGATTATAGATACTGGCAGGTCATAAGTTTTGAAATGTGTGGCCTCCCTTCCACACATTATACATCTAAAATTGCATCTATTAGTTAACTCGAATACAATGCGACGAGGATATGAGGTTAGAACTGTCTTACCAGCCAGGCATTCAAGATTGTTAAGTTCACTGTTTTCCAGTTGGGTTTCGCTTAAAGTCGTTTTGAAAAGTCTTGCAGTTTTCATGCTACGTCCCCTTTTAAAGATTTAGGTGTCATTAATAAAGAAGTGTCTGTATTATCTTCATATTTGCACTTTATGAAATCCTCTAACTTCCGTTTCTGTTCGTAATTTGTGTCCATAAACTTAAATCCATACTTGTAACTATCTCCTTCCCTCATAGACCATACAACCTCTGCATGCGTAGACCAACTTATTTTATTGCCATTCTCTGGTAGAAAAACAGATACGGACACTTTTTCCCCTGAGGTCATTACCTGGCACAATTTAGTGGAAAACCCTCCTATCCCGATATCTATTATTTTATCTTTCAACTTCAGCTCTTTACTATTTAAGAGAAATGAAAAAGAAAACCTTAAGCAATAACGCTTATGTTCCCTATTATTCTCTACTAGTTCATTGCAAATTCTTATTAAATCAGTTTTTGTCATAATAAGCCCCTTGTTGTAAAATGACATTATTACCCTCAAAATATCCCGATTGATCTTTCTATCTGATAACGCCATATTTATCCTGGAGTGCGAGGTTTTTCTCACAATCTCATTCGTATTGAATAAATCCTCATATAACTTTTCTCCTGGCCTTAAACCTGTAAATGTTATAGGTATATCAATGCCAGGCTTGTATCCGTAAATGCTGATCATCTTTTTCGCCAGATCCAGAATCTTTACCGGTTCGCCCATATCCAGAACAAATACCTCTCCGCCATTACCCATAGCCGCTGCCTGGAGAACAAGACTTACCGATTCTGGTATTGTCATAAAGTACCTTGTCATATCAGGATGGGTAACGGTTATCGGTCCTCCGCGTTTTATCTGGTCTTTAAATATCGGAACAACACTGCCACTACTTTCCAATACATTTCCAAACCTTACGATCATGTACTTTGTATAGGAGGGCATCCCATTATTCTCTGTTGATAAGTGGCAGACCAATTTTTCAGCTATCTTTTTTGTCATTCCCATAACATTAACCGGATTGACTGCTTTATCAGTAGAGACCATGATAAAACGTTCAGCACCGAATTCCCTTGCCTTTTCAGCAAGGAAATTTGAACCCATGACATTTGTTTTATATGCCTCGAATGGGGATTCTTCCATTAAAGGGACATGTTTATATGCAGCGGCATGAAATATGACCTGCGGCCTGAATCTCTCCATAGTTTCACTAACCCTTCTTTCATCTATAACATCCCCAATGACGGGAAAAAGATTAGCTGGGGTGAGGATGGAACTAAGTTCCATGTTTATCTTAAACAGGCTTTCTTCATGCCTTTCAAACAAGATTAAGTATTCCGGGCCTAATGAAGCAATCTGCCTTGAAAGCTCAGAACCTATTGATCCTCCTGCCCCTGTAATCATCACTCTTTTACAAGAAATAAGCTCCTTTAGCTCTATGTCACTAAAGCTTACAGGCGCCCTGAACAAAACATCTTCAGGTTCGATTATCTTTAGCTGGTTTAGTGCCTCTCGTCCGTTTAATATTCCCCATAGATTGGGTATTGTCTTTATAGGCAACCCATATTTCCGCAGATCTTGCGAGATTTCCGTGAGCTGTAAGGCAGACGCAGAAGGGATGGCAATAAGAAACTCGTCAGGGTTCATTCTATTTACAATCGAGGTTAAATCCTTTCGGGTTCCCAGAATAGGAATATTTCTTATCTTAAGACCCTTCTTCATTGGGTTATCATCTACCAGACCTATTACATCAAAGGGATATGCAAGGTTTTGTGCTATATCCCTGAGAAGCATCTCTGTACTATCACCTGCACCAATTATAATGACCCTCTTATCAGCATTCTTTACTACAATCTTTATTTCGTTGAATCGTCTCAGTAACCTTAGTCCAGATAATAGGAATATGTTTAATAACCAATCTATCACGTATATAGATCTTGGATAATAAACATCACCAAATAGAAATACAATAGTGATAAAAAACATTAGAGAACTCAGGGTTATTCCGCTGGAAATATTTAACAAATCTTTAATGCTTACATATCTCCACAGCCCTTTATCCATGGAAAATATAAAAAGGAAAATGACCCGTGACAGGAGAAGGAGGGGTAGATACTTTAAGAATAATAAATAGTCTAAAGAAGGGATGTGGCCATCAAACCGGATTAAGAAAGCAAGATAATTGGAGAAAATGAACGTCAATATTTGAAGTCCAATTACGACATGCCTTCTAATCGGTGCTATCGTATTTATTACACTATTTACAATATGCTGTATATGTGGATAAAATAATTTTAAAAGGGCGAGGAGGATTAGTCCTAAGTCATCTATAATAGATGAATTTTTCATATAATCCTTTGCCAGCCTGATCTTTTCCGGTAAAAGTATATGAACATAATAATCTTCCTCGGATTTTTTATCTTTTATGATTAATTCATCGCTGTAAGTAAACGATGCAATATCAATAATCCCGGGCCTTAACTTCAAAATCTCATCGAAATCCTTCCTGGATTTGTTTGCTAATGTTTCTCTTACCGGCCTTGGTCCAACTATGCTCATATCTCCCTTGAGCACATTCCATAGCTGGGGGAGCTCATAGATCTTAGTCCTGCATATAAATCTTCCTACCCTTGTAAGCATTAACTTATCTGGAGGAGTAACTTGTGGTCCATTCCCTGATGCATCAGAAGATGCACCACAAACCGTCGTTCTGAACTTTATAAGATAAAACGGCCTGAATCTTCTCCCCATCATTCTCTCGATAAAGAATACAGGACCTGGACTATCTAACTTTATCAGAAAGGCAATGGCTATAAACAGCGGTGAAAGGATAATAAGACAAATAGAGGAAAAGGTTATATCGAAGATACGCTTCATTTTTAATGTCGACCAGATGTGTGGATTGCCTTTCGATTGTGCGGTTGCCGCAACCTTATAAATAGTGTGGTTCTAAAGGATGATAATAAAACCGAAAAGAATATAGGCATGCTGCCGCCATTAAGAAACTCCCTGATGGTAATCAGGGAGTCCTTTTTTTCGGTTTTTTTAGAACCAAGGTAACAGCTTTTATCTTTATTGTGCAACTTCATTACTATAGTTGCCTTAAAAAAATCCTTTATATTTATCAAATTATTCGGTTCATTCGTAAAAAAGTTGAACAGGTCATAATTAACCACAGAGTTCTGTGGTTAATTAAATACTATCTTCAACTAAAATACAAATGAACTGATTATTCTAATTAATACCGACTTTCGCAACACTAAGGATTATAAGTTATATAAGTGATACCAGTTAAAAAAGATGCATGAGTCCCACCTTGAACATCTCCCTTTCAGGCATTACCCATTTCACCTGAGCAAGAGTTGGTGCGGTAAGAGGTGCTTCTAAGAGGGGTAGGTCAATCTTGATAACCTGTGACTCTCTCAATGCCTTTTTGGTCACTAGGCAGAGCCCGCTTTGACTGAAATTCATAGTTACCCCCTCGACCTTCCCTTCTTCCGGCTCTCGTTGGTTAATCATGGCATTGAGATCATAGCTCATGATTTTTTCACTCCAAGGATCCCGCAAGGTATTCGGGGCGCAGAGTTCATAAGCAACGGACGGCCAGATTCCTTCTTCCTGTTTAATGTTGATACCAACTCTTTCTATAACTGTATAAGTTACTAATCGAGTTATGTGATAACGCGGGTACTCTCTGCTTTCCTGCATAAATCCCTCATTACCCATAGCTTAATTTTCCTTAAATGGTCAACGTGAGTATATGTATATCTTAATATGCCATTTCATACAATCCCTCACAAGAGGGATTTATTAGAAAACATGCGGGTTGATTAAAGCTTTTCT
>JAHFER010000104.1 GCA_023248365.1 Nitrospirota bacterium | reverse complement strand
TATATGATTATGATTGAGTCAGAAGGGATAACAGAGAACGTAACGGCCTGGCGCACAGATGTACCTGCTAAGATTATAAATGAACTGGGGCTTGAGAAGGTGATGTTTGAGGCGGCTGACCCTGAGGTCTTTGCCTGGTATATTAAAAATTACGGTCCTGACGTAAATCTCTTTGTTGATCACTCGCAGATTGTCCAGTTAGAATGCCTGCGCTCAGGCATATGGGGGACTAAGAGCCTGTGGGGACGCGTGTTGACATTTTAAAGAGAAAATTAAAGATTCAGAATAAAACACAGAGACACTGAGGCACAGAGGGAATTTAAAAGTTAAAAAGTTACACGCCCCAGTTTCGTGGGTACACCAAAAGCAAAAATTTTATTTTTAATTGACTTTACTCTGTGTCTCAGTGCCTCTGTGGTTATTTAAATGCTTTTTAAATAAAAATACATTTGAAGGAAATGTTTGGAGGTATGTATGAAACTTAGTGAAAAGAGGTGTATACCCTGTGAAGGCGGCACTCCTCCACTTGGAGAGGCTGAGACAAATGTTCTGTTAAACGAAGTGCCTTTATGGTCGCTCAGGGAGGGACATCTCTGGCGGTCTTTCAGGTTTAAAAATTTTATAGAGGCGATAGCATTCGTTAATTCCGTTGCAAAGTTAGCAGAAGAGGAAGCGCATCATCCCGATATAACAATTCGTTACAACAAGGTAGATCTGGAACTCTGGACCCATGCTATAAAGGGCCTGTCAGAAAATGATTTTATATTAGCTTCAAAGATTGACATGGCTTACCCATAACTCATCGCCCATCACCATTTTGCAAGTTGCAGGCAGCATTGAATAAATATATAATGTGCTTAGTCGGATGAAACGGTTATGAAAATGTCATTCCCACGAAAGTGGGAATCCAGCTCCATGATATAGCGCTGGATTCCCGTTTACACGGGAATGACGGTTTACGGATAACGGTCACGGATCACGTATTTTCGGATGAACACCTTCCATGGAAAATAACAGCACCAATCAGGGCATTCAGAAGAAGATTATCAAGATGATGCTTATTATCGGCATCTTTCCCCTTGTTGCAGGACTCTACCTGACCTATCTTGACGTAACAAAATCCCTGAGAAATTCTATTGGTAAATCTTTCCAGGATGAGGCAGTAGAGACCTCACGTAAGGTTGACATGGTTATAGACAGGGAAGTTGTAGATGCAGAAAGATTTGCCATTTCACCTTACATAAAAAAATTCATAAATAACAAAGTTGCTGATGAAAAAGAAGTGAGTGAATATCTCAGACAGTTTAAACAATATTCAGACAAAGAGGTCTATAGTGTTCTGATTGTAAACAACAGGGGAAATTATGTAGCCGGCATCAGGGAGACCTTTGAAAGCAATTACAAAGATGAGAAGTGGTTTGATTTTGCATATAACAAAGGCAAGGGAAGGGTTTATGTAGGTGACTTAAAGCTCGATGACAGAAGCGGGAAATATCTTATGAATATTGCTGCACCTGTGGTGGACAGAGGCAGAACAATTGGTGTGGTTGTAATCAGGTATACGATGAATGACCTCCTTGATGTAATAAACAATGTGAGAATCGGCAGTACAGGGCATGCAAACCTTGTAGATGAATCAGGGACAATAATAATGTGTCCCATATACCCCCTTCGCAGCCATCATATAAATGCAGAACTTTTTAACATCATATCCAAAACTAAACCAGGGTGGGATGTGGCAACTGATGACGCCCACGGAGGCAAGTATTCTATTGTAGGTTTTTCTCCTGTCAAAACGACAATGTATCCTGAAAAGGGGTGGTTTGACGGCAGCAGGTGGTATGTATTTATAAGGCAAAGCCCCGGAGAGATGTATGCGCCTATCATCGCCCTTCTTATCCGGGTTTCGATATTCGGTACAGTGCTTATAATGTTCCTGTCGCTCACAGGTGTGTATGCGGCAAGGAATATTGTTAAACCTATAGATGAGTTGTACAAAGGTGTGGAGCAGTTTGGACAGGGGAATCTTGATTACCGCCTTAATTTAAGGACAAACGATGAGATTGAGAAGCTTGCGGACGGGTTTAATAATATGGCAGATGAGCTGAAGAAGACATATACAGACCTTGAAGTCAGGAATATGGAGCTTGTGACATCAGAAGAGAGGTATAAGGACCTTGTTGAGAACTCTCCTGAGATGATACATTCTGTTAATGCTGAGAGATATTTTATCAGTGTAAATAAGACAGAATTGGATATTCTTGGCTACTCTATTGAAGAGATGCGTAATAAAAGGATTGAGGATATTGTGCCGGAGTTCTTCAGCGAAAGGGTTAGAAAGCACATAGAAAAGGTTATGAAAGAGGGAAGGAGCAGGATAGAGGCCCAGTTTATTTCAAAAGATAACAGGAATATAGATGTGGAAATATCTGCCACTGCACTGTACCATCCGGTGACGAAACAGTTTGTTAAAACAAGGGCATTTGTGAGGGACATAACTGACAGAAAGCGCCTTGAGCGGCATCTGAAAGAATATCATGAACTACTTGAACAGAAGGTGTCTGAAAGGACTATGGAGTTGAAACAGACCAAGGATTACTTAGAAAACCTGCTCGAAGTAGCCAATGATGTTATCTATACCCTTAATCCTGACGGAATAATTACTTATGTCAATAAGAAGGTGGAAGATTGGGGATATAAGAAGGAGGATTTGTTGGGCATTCCCTTTATCTCAATACTTTCAAAGCAACATCATTATGATAACTTTAAACGGGCTATAACAGCAGGGATAAGGCGTACATATGAGGTAGAGATTATAGACAAGTTTGGTGAGGTAAAATATGCAGTTATGAGTATTTCACCGCTTAGAGGGGATGAGGGGAAGATAGTTGGGGTACTCGGCATTGTAAATGACATAACAGAGAGGAAGATGCTTGAGCAGCAGGTTGCACAGGCAGAGAAGATGTCTGCAATCGGCCAGCTTGCAGCAGGAATTGCGCATGAAATAAATAATCCTATTGGCGGGATTATGAATTGTCTTTATAATCTCAGGAAACATAAACTGACACAGGAGAGGGAGGCTGAATATCTTAAATCAATGGAGGATGGAATCCACAGGGTACAGCGGACGGTTGACCAGCTTCTGGATTTTTCACAGCAACACCAGCCTGAGCTGACGGCGGTTGATATAAACAGCCTTTTGGAAGAGGTTCTATCTTTGATGAGCTATGCCATTTCCAAGAATGGTATAACCCTTAGAAAGGACCTGGATTCAGGACTTCCGAGGCTTATGCTGGATCATCATAAGATGGGACAGGTCGTGATGAACATCCTGTTAAATGCAGTCCAGGCTATAAAAGGGAGTGGGATATTGACTGTAAGGACCTTTGAGGAAGACGGATGGTGTTGTATAGATATAAAGGATAATGGAGCCGGCATACCACCCCATATACTCCCCAGAATTTTTGATCCATTTTTTACAACAAAGGATGTAGGCAAGGGTACAGGGCTTGGTCTTGCAGTAAGTCTTGGTATAGTTGAAAAACATGCAGGCAGGATAGATGTGAAAAGCACTGAAGGCAAGGGGACTACGTTTACTATCAGGCTCCCTTTAAATGCCTATACCAGTATAAATGCCCCGTTTCCGATGCCTTTAATATAAGGAGTTACTATGCACTATGTACCCAATATCCTGATAATTGATGATGAACTGCTGATGAGGATTTCAATAAGCGATGCACTGAAAGAAGAGGGTTATAATGTTCAGAGTGCGGCCTCCGGAAGTGAGGGCTTACGGGCTATCAGGGACAATGCTTACGATGTAATAATTACTGACTTACGCCTGCCGGAAGTAGACGGACTGCAGATTTTGAAGGCATGTAACCAATATACGCCAAAGTCAAAGATATTGATGATGACTGCTTATGGCTCTGTGGAAACGGCTGTTGAGGCAATGAAACAAGGGGCGTATGACTATATTACCAAACCATTTTCCATGGATGAGTTGCTTATTCTGGTGAAACGCCTGATGACACTCAGGGAACTTGAGGATGAAAATATCTATCTGAAGCAGAAGATCGAGGAGAAGTATGACTTTAGCGGGATAGTAGGCAGGAGTGAAAGGATGTTAGAGGTCTTTGAAAAGATAAAGGTAGTGGCCCCTACTGATACTACTGTGCTTATTACCGGAGAAAGCGGAACAGGAAAGGAACTTGTGGCCAGCGCCATTCACTATAACAGCCCCAGAAAGGATGAGGCATTTATTAAGGTCAGTTGCGCCGCACTTCCTGAGACACTGCTTGAGGCTGAATTGTTCGGGCATGAAAAGGGCGCTTTTACAGGCGCAATAAAACAGAAAAAGGGGAGATTTGAACTTGCTCATAAAGGGACGTTGTTTCTCGACGAAATTGGAGAAATAGCCCAGACTGTACAGGTAAAACTTCTGAGAGTACTGCAGGAACGTGAGTTTGAGAGGCTGGGAGGGACTGATACCATTGAGGTGGATGTCAGGATTATATGTGCTACGCAGAGGGATCTTAAGAAGGAGGTTCAGAAGGGTAGTTTCAGGGAAGACCTCTATTACCGGCTTAATGTAGTGCCTCTGTTTATGCCCCCTTTAAGGGAAAGAAAGGAAGACATACTCCTCCTTGCTGATCATTTCTTGAAGACATTTTCTGAGCAGATGAAGAGACCTTTCAGAGAATTATCAGTTGAGGTTAAGGAGCTTTTACTTAGACACAATTATCCTGGCAATGTGAGGGAACTTGAAAATGCGATAAAAAGGGCGATCACATTGTGCAGGGAAGGTGTGATACAGCCAATAGACCTTCCTGAGGATATATGCAGGCGGTATGATGAAGGGGAAGGGGGCGAGATGGTTAGTCAGCTCCAGCATTCAGAGCCTCTGTCAAACGCCGTATCACTATTTGAGAAACAGTATATTATGAAAGTTCTTGAAGAGACAAAGGGGAGCAAGACCCTTACTGCAAAACTTCTTGGAATATCAAGGAAGACTTTATGGGAAAAATGTAAAGTCTATGGATTGGAAAAAGGGCAGGACGGAGAATGATGTTACTAAATACAGGCATTCCAAAGTTATGTTACGTTATTGTAACATTCATGTATCTATTTAAAAAATATAAAGATTTCCCCAAAAAGGATTTTGTTAGTCCTATAACTTTGTTACGATTAGGTTACGTCAGGAAATAGGGGGAGACGTCCCAGCGTCCTAACAATACTCAATAAAATCAATATGTTAAACAACTTAATTAAATATGGCATTAAGCTTGCATTGTTTTAATTAGTACTACATAGCTACGTGGTAAATGTGATAAAAATCTAAGTAATATCAACTGAGTTAAAAAAATAAAACCGTAGTATTTAGACCTTTAAGGATAGGAGGGGTATTTATGTCTAATTTTAGAACCTTCTTAAAATCGGGGCATCCGCCAACATTGTTTGCCTCATTTTTATATTTTGATTTTTGTTTTGCAGTTTGGGTGTTAAATGGCGCTATGGCGCCATTCATTAGTGAATCTTTTCATCTTTCCCCTGCCCAGAAGGGCTTTATGATTTCAGTGCCAATTATGGCAGGTGCAGTAATGAGGTTTCCTCTTGGTGTTCTTTCTCAGTATATAGGTAGAAAAAATGCTGCATTGACAGAAATGACTACAATTCTTATCGCAATGATTTTTGGATACTTTTTTGTGAGTTCATATCATGATGTTCTCGCAATGGGTGTGTTGTTAGGTCTGGCAGGCGCAAGTTTCGGTGTGGCATTATCGCTTGGATCAGGATGGTTCCCGCCTCAATATAAGGGATTGGCAATGGGTATTGCAGGTGCAGGTAACAGCGGAACAGTACTGGCGGTTTTGCTTGCACCACCGCTTGCAACAAAATACGGCTGGCAGACGGTATATGGTTTTGCAGCCCTGACAATGCTTTTTCCGTGGCTTGTTATGCTGATATTTGCCAAAGAGCCGCCTGACAGAGAAGAACACAAGCTGAAAGACCTTTTAAAGTGTCTTGTTGAAAAAGATGGCTGGGCATTCAATCTGATATATATTGTAACCTTTGGAGGGTTCATTGGGCTCGCCAATTTTCTTCCTACATATTTTTATGATCAGTTCTATGTGACCAAGATACAGGCAGGGCAGTTAACAATGCTTGCAGC
>JAHFER010000103.1 GCA_023248365.1 Nitrospirota bacterium | reverse complement strand
CCCATAACTATCTACTGCCATACCACCAGGAATATCCTTTCCTTTGCTTGGTCCATCATATTGTGCTATCCACAATTGTTTACCATTAGGATCATACTTTACAGTAGTATAATCATCGGGACCATTTGAACCGGAACTACTCCCTGTCACATATGTATTACCATAAGCATCTATAGCAAGGCTAACCGCATTATCATCTCCATCAGCCAGGCCATTGTAACGCGCCAGCCACAGTTGCTCACCATTAGTATCATACTTTACGGTAATATAATCCCGGTTTGTAAGTGTAACATAGCTGCTTCCGGTTACATATACATTACCAGCCGCATCTACAGCCATAGCAGTTGCATCATCAGAGTTATTTGCCGGATCATTATATCTTGCCACCCATATTTGGCTGCCATTAGTATCATATTTTATAGTAGCATAGTCATGAGCCGTGCCTGCGCCATAACTTGATCCAGTTACATATACATTTCCACTATTGTCCACTGCAATCGCATTTGCACTATCGTTATCATTACCTGTTCCATTATATCGTGCTACCCACAATTGTTTTCCATCAGGATCATATTTTACAGTGGCGTAGTCATCGTCACTCGTACCTGTCACATAAACATTGCCCGAAACATCCACAGCGATAGCTGAAGCAGTATCTATATCACTATCAGGTCCATCATAGCGTGCCACCCACAATTGTTTGCCATTAGTATCATACTTTACGGTGGCATAGTCTTCTTTAGTTGTTGCGTCCACGCTAAATCCCGTGACATAGACATTGCCGGAGGCATCTACAGCCATAGCAGAAGGTTCATCCTGGTTATTTCCCGGACCGTTATATCTATCCGTCCATAGCATATTTCCATCGGCATCATACTTAATCGTTGCAAAATCATAAAGGTTGTAATCTGTCATGGTTCCGGAAGTATTATAACTTTTCCCGGTTACATATACATTTCCATTTGTATCCCTTGCAATAGCTGTGGCTTCATCACGACTGTTGCCCAAACCATCATATCTTGCGATCCAGGCCATACTAAATAGTGTCCCATTACATTCCGGACAGTTCTCATATATAGCAGAAACTTCGTTATATTCCATACTTTCTCCATCAGGATTTACCGCTGTGACCACAAAATAGTACGTTGTTCCTGCATTAAGGCCGGCAATTACAAATGGGCTGGTAACACCTGTGTGCTTCATACCCTCTGTAAGTGTGCTATAGTTATCCTTTGTCACCCCGCTCTGAGAGGCCATATAAAGGTTGTACGAGGTTGCTCCGGAGACGGAATTCCACGTAATAGTTACCTGTCCATCTCCAGCCGTGGCAGCTACCCCGGAGTGGGCAGATGGAGCAGTTGAAGTTGGAAGGGTGATTGTGCAGCCTTCATTAGAATACCCTAAATCCCCCGCTCTATTGTAGGATCGTACCTTATAGCAATAAACTGTGTTTTCCGCTAAACCTGCAGCGTCTGAATAGCTTGTACTATTTTTACCTACAGTGGCTATCTCACTATATGTGCCGCCTGCTCCAATCTTTCGCTCTATCTTAAAACCATCCTCATTATCAGAATTATCAGTCCATGCAAGATTTATCTGGGTACCGGCAACAGCATTAGGAATGATAATTGAGGTGACAGGGGTTTCACTCGATTCCGAACCTTCTCCGCTGGAACTCACTGCTGTAACATCAAAATAGTACGTTGTCCCTTTGGTAAGGCCGGTATGGACATAAGGAGATGTAACATTTAAGTGCACCATTCTACCGGAAAGGGTGTTGTAATTACTCTTTGTATCACCGCTCTGAGAAGCCATATAGAGGTTATAGGACGTTGCCCCATAAACAGCATTCCAACTGAGAGTGACTTGCCCATCGCTGGCAGTGGCTGATGCTGTTTTGGCGGCAGGAGATATAATCCCAGGATATATATCTGCAGTGTTAAGTGCATTACCAGTGTTGTTTACTGCAATTACACCATAAATGCTGAAGCCTGAAGTGGTACCAGTAATTATATTAGCCACAGTATCAACCGAGGAATCGCTAATCTCCTGCCACTTATTATTCACAACCTTTCCTAATTTAAGATCCGCCTCTTTGATCCATAAAAGGTCCGCTTCATCATAGCTTATTGTGATAGTAACAGGCTGGCTAAAAGAGATCCCACCGGGGCCAAACTCATACGCGGTGCCTATATTTCCAGCCGGTTGGTTTGAAACAGCCGAGACTGTAATATCTGTTGCCTTTGTTAGCGCCCCCGCCGGGATAACTATTTTTACTTTTCCATTACTACTTGTGAAGCTCCCGCCGTCAGTGCCAATGCCAAATAATACGTTTTTCCCAGTCTTATCTGACCCATTATTTCCACCACCACCTCCGCTGGTTCCGCAGGAGGTTATAAGAGTAGCCATAGATATGAATAACAATATTGAAACAAAAAAATGGATTATGTTAAAAGGTCTTGTGGTGTGCATGGTGAAACTCTCCTGATTAGCCTCTGACTTTAATTCTACAATAAATGAGAAGTAACTTACAATAATATATTTTTAGGAAGGATAATAATTGATGGCTTCATACCAGGACCAAAAAAGAGTTAATGTAGACTTTCCTGTGTGGATGATACAGTTGTTGGACAAGGAAGCAAGACGCCTGGGTGTGCCCCGTCAGTCCATTATAAAAGTATGGGTAGCTGAGCGTCTTGAAATATTACTTTTTCTTGCTATCAATATGGTTATCAATGGAGGATAAAATGACAAAAACAATACATGCGGTATTTGATAGCAAGGCATTGAGGCCGGAAGGACAGGTAGACCTGGAAATTAACAGACCTTACTTATTTCATAATTAAATATAGTGTTCTCAGAATTCAGAATTATAGAATTGGCGTTGTAATTTCCGGCAAGAGTATCATATAATAATAGCCATGAAGATACCGCACCTTGTTTATATTAGCTCAATATCCGGAAGGGATATAGGCTCTGCTGAAGAGCTCATCAGGGATGAAAGGCTTTTCAAACATCTCTGGACTGAGTTCATTTTAAACCCTGACCTAATCAGAAGCCTTACATCTTACGCGGATAATAACAACATCAAAGATGCCATTACAGATGCATTAAGCTGGTATCTTGCTTTCAGGTGGATATTCCCCGACAATCCCACTCTTGATGAGTTATACAAAAATGGTGTGATAGTTCCTTACAGAATAAGCAATAAGGTTTACAGGCAAAAAATCAGAGGGTTTCTGAAAGGTCTACTATATGCAGGATTATGTTAAACCTTATATAAAAATGATTGAGACATTTGCAAAAGCCAAAGATGAGCCGATTGAACTCCTTCTTATTGGCGGGCTTGCACTGAGTCTTTATGGACTGCAAAGATATACTATTGATATTGATGCAGAGATCAGGTGTGGTGATGAAACCTATTTTGATCTACTCGAATACCTGAAGAATGCTGGTGTAGCTTTTAATATCAGCGATAATATCAGTGGTTGGGGGATTATCCCAATGCCTTCTGATTATAAAGAGAGGGCAAAGACTGTCTATAACAGTGAATATCTCACTATAAAGATCCTTGACCCTGTAGATTTTGTTTTCAGCAAACTTATGAGAGGGACAGAGGAAGACATCAGGGATATACTGGACGTCATCCGCAAGTTTAACATAACAAAGGCTTCTATCTGCTCAAGGAAGAGTCTTATACGATTCCCAAAGGACCCTGAAACTTTATTTTTCAACAAGAAGTTTCAGCGCTTGATGGAACTTATGAATGAAGATAAGCAGGACACCGCATAATAAAAAAAGCAGATACATTGGAATTTCCGCATAGCGTTTCCATGACATATCAGCGCCGTATACTATAGCGGCCCGAATATCTTCCTCAGATAGTTGAGGGTATTCGATGAGAAGTTCATCAATTCTCATGACCCTTTATACTTGCTGAGGGCATCTTACTTATTTCAGAATTAAATATGGTGTCCCCAGAATTATAAGGCCGGTCTATCCGGAGGGTGAGCGTTTTTGGGCGCTATAGACTTATCTATTATTCCAAAAATTTCCAGTAATTATCTTTGGTTACCAATTCAATTTTGGTTCCCGGATAACTTTCCAAAAAAGGCTTTGGAAACCGGACTCTGTCTTTCTTCCATTTAAATTCAAAACCGGAAAGCTTCCCGCCGGTTTCTTCCAGATAATCTATCTCCTGTTTCTGTTTTGTTCTCCAGAAATAAGCATTTACCCCAATATTATGATTGTTATTGTGTTTTAAACGCTCACTGATCATAAAATTTTCCCACAATGCTCCGGTGTCCTGCCTGAGTTCCAATGGGTTCAGATTATTTATCAAAACATTTCTCACGCCTAAATCGTAGAAATAAATTTTCCTTAACTTCTTAAGTTCGTTTCTTAAATTCCTGCTGAATGGATTAAGTCGGAATATAATAAATGCACTTTCTAAAATCCTGATATATACCGCAACCGTATTTTTATCTATACCGAGCAGACTGGAAAGTTCATTGTAAGAAACCTCGCTGCCTATCTGCAAAGCAAGCGCCTGTAATAATTTTTCAAGAACTTCCGGGCTTTTAATATATTGATACTGCAAAGCATCTTTATAAAGATAGCTTTTTGATAACTCCTTTAATTCTATTTCTGTATTTGTCTCTGCCAAAGCAATGCCGGGGTACATCCCAAACACCATCATCCTTTCAAGTAAGCGATTTATCTCCAAATCAGAATAAATATCTTTCAATTCTTCCAAAGAAAATGGATAAAGATGGTGTTCATATTTCCGGCCTGTCAACGGCTCAGAAACTTTATTTGACAGTTCAAAAGAGGAAGAACCGGTAGCTATAACCTGCATCTCCGGAAAATTATCAACCAGTAGCTTCAAAGTCAGACCTATATTTTTAACTCTCTGCGCTTCATCCAGCACAACAAATTTTTTTCTGCCGAAAAAGGCCTTTAATTCCGTAGATGTCTTCTCTGTTAAGGCGCTCCTGATATCCGGCTCATCGCAGTTAAAATACCCTGAATCCTGAGGAATTTTTTCCAGAATTGCTTTTACCAGCGTCGTCTTGCCAACCTGTCTTGCGCCATAAATAATCACAACCTTCTTTTTAAACAGCGAGCTTTCTATTTTTTTTTGTATAGTTCTCTTAATAATCATAACTTTTAGGGAATCAATTCACTTAAATATATATTATTTAGGTGAATAGTCAATATGTTTTTTATTTGGTGAAAATATGAGGAAGATTTAATCGTCCCAAAAAAATATCTATTTCTATGAGGCTTGATAATGACTTTTTGTTTTATCTTAGAAAGATCGCCAGCGAGAGGAAGATAGGATATCAGACATTGATAAATTCCGCCTTAAGAGAGTTCATTAAGAAGGCAAAATAACAAAAAACTTTATAACAAAAGTGCAATTAACCACAGTGACCTCAGCGCCTCTGTGGTTTTCCTATTCTATTACAGCCCTGTAAAGTCCGGTCCATAACCATACGGCGCTGCATTAACACGCAGATTAATGTAAGGACAGACAACCTCGCAGGTGCGGCACTGTACGCAATTCTCAATGTCCATTGCATGATAACGCCTGCCATCCTTTTCGAGCGTCTGGTGCACATTTGCAGTACAATCTCCAACGCATGGGGTGTCCTTCTTTGCTGCATCATATTGTTTTATGCAGTTAAGGCATGTCTCCTTATTAAATTCGTCAATGTGTTCGCTGTCTTCTCCGTAGTAGGTATGTGCATAAAAGACTACATCAGCAGTGGTGTAGACAGTAGAGGGGTCGAATCCTGTTGATTTAGCCTGGTTGGTGTCAATATATTCGGGTTTTATGTTTGACCTGTCCTCAGGATAATTTACAGGACCCCTGTCTGAGGGGCGTTCTATCATCTTCTTTGCCCCAAGCAAGCGTAACGAGGCAAAGGGATTAAATAGGATTGTAGAGATTCCGGCGGATTTCAACACCTTTCCGGAGTCAATTTTTTTAATCACGCCAGGTACAAAGAAATTCAATATTCCAGGGTATTTCTTGAACGTATGCCGGAAATAACGTGATTCGTGAAGTTCCTTCCCCACCCAGCCATCCATAAACTTTGCCTTAAAGGTATTAAGTGTGGAAGCAGAGGTATCATTCTTTGTCAGTGCGCCTGCGATAACCTCAGCCGCTAT
>JAHFER010000102.1 GCA_023248365.1 Nitrospirota bacterium | reverse complement strand
CATTGCTACGAAGTAGATGCAATGGGTCGTGCGGCGTTGCGCTTCATCCTTCGTCATTGCGGCGTACCAACAAAGTACGCCTCATTCCTCAGGATTTGCGCGCCTTGCACCTGAAGCTTTTACAAAGCCGTCCGTTTCCGTGGCTTTTTAAGAGGCCATCAAGTCTGGTTTTCTAATCAAATTTTAATTTGGAATAATATTTAATGTATGCTAACATAATTTTTTTTACCGTTGGTTTTTAGGAGAGAGATTTACTGATGAATAAGATTAGGCAATTTTTGATTATTATTTTATTGGTAACTTTAGCTGCAACTGAGTCGTGGGCAGTACAGCTCAATAACAAGGCGCCTGAATTTACCCTTAATGATGTTTCCGGAAGATCTGTTTCGCTTAACAGCCTGAAGGGGAAGGTTGTATATATAAATTTCTGGGCAAGCTGGTGCGGGCCCTGTCAAAAGGAATTTCCTCAGCTTGAGACCCTTGCAAAAAAATATGCAGACTCAGGCCTTACTATACTTGCAATTAATCAGGATAAGAAAAGGACAAGTATGCAGGAATTTCTTGGAAAATTCCCTGTTGCCGCATCAAATATGATTATATTAACTGATCCAAGCTCATCTGTTATAACCCAATATGGCCCCCGTGCCATGCCGACCTCTTATGTGATTGATAAAGAGGGAGTTGTTAGATATATACACTTCGGCTTTGGAGAATCTGACCCTTCTAAATGGATAAAGGAAATTGACGCTCTTATCAAGTAAACTACATTCTATCTTCACACGAAGGACTAAAATATTTTTGATAGCCCTGATGTTCATAGGACTCTCAGGCTGTGCCGTGGTGCAGCCCTGGGAAAGGGAATATCTTGCAGATCCAATAATGCAGCTTGATTATTGTAAAGAAGAAAAGGCAGTGCGCGAACATTTTCTAAGTACGAGAGAAGGCAGCGCCGGCAGTTTCGGAGTAAGTGGAGGCGGCTGTGGCTGCAATTAGTTGACGCTGAAAAACCAACATATTAAATTCATTTGTTTTGTATTTCTTTTGTTAAGCCTGGCTGTGTCTCCGGTGCATGCAGAAGACTATGCTGTGGCGCAAACTTATATACACTCCTTCAGTAATAATATATCTGTTTATACCGGTGTCTTTGCCCTGAATAAGGACGTTTCTCTCTATACAACCGCATATGTTAAATACACTGTTGACATGATAAATCCTAACTTCTTTTCAGAAGGAGGAGGAGGCGGAGGCGGCGGCGGAGAAGGGGCAGGGAAAAGGAGGGCTGACACAGGGCTTGTGGCAATATCCGGGGCATCTACGGCAGCCGGCGGCAGTAGTGCGGCAAGTGACACAAGAAATAACCTTACAGCAGCCTTAACCCATAACTTTGACAATATAGTAACTATAGAAGCTGGTTATGATTACAGTGCGGAAAAAGATTATATATCCAGCACACCAGGTATTACACTTAAAAAAGACCTGTTTCAGAAAAATACTACAGTAACACTTGGTTATTCAAAAAATATGGACAGCGTCAATGGAAAATTTATGGCATCAACTGAAAAGAAAAATACCAATAATTACTACATAGGACTTACTCAGATAATTTCGCAGAAGACCGTTGCTCAAATCGGATATTCCAAAAGCGAGATAACAGGTTTTATGGGAGAGGGAAACAGATTAGTGCCGGTAGATGGTGCAGCAGCTTCATCATGTACTGATGCAACAATAATTAACTGTGAAAGAGAAAAATTACCCGGCACCCGTTCACGTGAGGCATATCTATTTGGAATTAATCAGTACTTTTTGCACGGTATACTGTATTATCCTGCGCCATCATCTCTCAGGTTAACACTCCGGCAGTATAAGGATAGCTGGGACGTAACTTCGTATACTGAAGAAGCAGAATATTACCAGTATCTGCCTGACCAGAACCTGCTCAAATTAGATTTCAGGACTTATCAGCAGACAAAGGCTTATTTTGTAAAGAGCGCTTACATCAGTACTGACACCTTCCTTACCGCGTCGCCGCAATTAGAGAAACAGAATACATATCTTCTGGGAATAAAACTCACACACACCCTTGAGGACGACCCGGATTATGGTATATTTGCAAAGAGTCTTTTGGAAGGCGGCTATGAATTCTATACCCAGTCCACAAATGTGAGTGCGCATAATTTTACTGTTGGGGTAAAATTTCTTTTTTAAGCAAGATGAAGCATACTTTACTCTACATCAGCCTTATAGTCTGTTTTATTTTAATCCCCTCTCTCTCTTCCGCAAAAATCATCAAACAACACACCATCCTCATGGGCACGGACATTGAATTAATCGCCTATATCGCCCCTGATGCAGATGAGGCGAGGGTTAATAAGGCATTTGATCTGGCAATCAAAGAAATGGAACGCATTGAAAATGAGATGAGTGAATGGCGGGAGAGGACGTTTGTTTCAACCATCAATCAGTTGGCTGGAAAAGGAACAGTAGTTGTACCCGCAGAACTGTTCAACGTAATATCTGCAGCCCAAAAGGTATCTGAACTCTCCGGCGGTGCCTTTGATATATCATGGGCAGCTATGAGAGGACTGTGGAAGTTTACAAAAGGGGAGGAACGGGTCCCTTCATCCGAAGAAATCTCAAAGAAACTCCCCCTCTTAAATTACAAAAATATTGAGTTGAATGAATCAAAGAAATCAGTATCTTTGAAAAGGGAAGGCATGGCCATTGGCCTTGGCGGAATTGCAAAAGGCTATGCTGTGGATAAGGCTATGGATATTTTGGTTAAGCAGGGTATTAGCAACGCGATCATTAAGGCAGGCGGGGACATGCGTATACAGGGGACAAACGACGGCAAGCCCTGGGATATAGGGATCCAGCACCCACGGGATAAAAGTAAAGTACTCGGTGCGCTTCACCTGAGTAACATCTCAGTCTCTACATCAGGTGACTATGAACACTATTTTATCAAGGACGGTGTACTTTATCATCACATTATAGATCCCAAAACAGGTATGCCTGCCCGCGGATGTCAAAGTGTAACCATCCTCGCCCCGGATACAATGACCTCGGATGCGCTATCAACAGCAGTATTTGTCCTCGGCCCTGAAAAGGGTATGCAATTAATCCAGCTCCTTCCGGGAATACAGGGAATCATTGTAGACAGCAACGGTAAAATACATTACTCTCCGGGAATCGAGAAAAAAGATTTTCAGGACTGAGACAGTTTTGATGGCCTCGTAAGAAGCCACGGAAGCGGACGGCTTCGTAAAAAGCTTCAGGTGCAAGGCGCGCAAATCCTGAGGAATGAGGCGTACTTTGTTGGTACGCCGCAATGACGAAGGATGCAGCGCAACGCCGCAGATGAATTTTTTACGAAGCCGTCAGTTTCTAATCTTCTTTTAATCTTTCCAGGTTCATTATAGTTACAACATTTCAATGGAAAGGACGTGACTACCATGAAAACCTGTCAAAGACCAAATTTAGTCAGTGTCATAAAAATCATCAGATCAATCCAGGAGACAAAAGATAATTTTTACTGCTATGGAACACCGGCAATTAAACACTGCATGGGTAATATTTGTCTCTGGAAATTTGAATGCCTGAATAACTCAGTTAAAAGATTAATGTCGTAACCAGCTTGAGAAGGAAGGCAGCTATGCCATATAAACCTTATTCTTTCCCTCGCTTTTTGCCTTATAGAGGAGGTCGTCTGCTTTCTTAAAAAGGCCGTTTAATTCCTTTGAATCGTCAGGGTATGAAGTCCCTCCTATGGTGACCGTGACATCGCCGAGGGGTTGGGTATCCTCATAAGGGAAGACGTACTCCTGTATAGCCAGTCTGATCTTCTCTGCAGTGGCTTCCGCCTCCTGCCTGTCTGTTTCAGTGAGTATCAAAGCAAACTCCTCCCCTCCGTACCTGCATGCAAAATCCGTTACCCTTATATTGTTGCGGATAATCTCCCCTATCGTCTTGAGAAGGTCATCCCCCTGGAGGTGCCCGTTTTTGTCATTATAGTGTTTGAAATCATCGAGATCTATGAGGAGGAGTGAAAGGCTGCCGTGATACCTCTCGGCCCGCTTAATCTCTTCTCTCATTTTGTTATAAAAAAATCTATGATTAAAGAGCCCTGTGAGCCCATCCTTGATCGAAAGTTCCTCCAATTCTCTGGTGGCGATCCCCAGTCTTTCTGTCCTCTCCAGGAGCTTTTCTCCCATCATGTTGAATTCTCTTGCACACTCCTGAAGTTCGTCCGCGGTAGGGATATCTATCTTATATCTTAAATTCCCTTCTGCGATCTGGCCTGCTCCTAATGTCAACTTCTGAATCGGGCGTATAACCATTTTATAAAAATGGTGCCAGAGAAAGTTAAATCCCATAAAGGATAACAGGATGACGGCAGCGGTAATCAGATAGAAGTTCCTGATGCTTTCCGTGACCTTTTCCTGTTGCTCCCTGAGTTCCCTCGAATGGAGTATGCTTATTTCTTTAATGATCGCTCTTAATCTTTCCAGGTTTTCCCTGCGGATCCCCTTCTCCTGCTCAATGGACTTCTGCCCAATGGACTCCTGAAAGAGTACTGAGATTTGAGAGATCATCTCCCGTTCCCGGCTATCTTCATGTTTCATAGCTCCAATTGCATCCATGGTATATCTGAAATCCTTAACATAATCCTTAAAAATAGGACTATCATCTTTGCCTTCATAGGCATTAGCGCTGGTTATAAAGCCATATAGACGGTCGAAGGACTTATACAGGGAGGAAAAATCTTTCTCTTCCATCTCGATCTTTAATACGTCGTTATAACTTTTTACGATGAGGCTCATATTGATGAACCCTGTCCATCCCAGTATGACAATAGTGAAGAAAAAGACGATAAAGCCGAGCATCAGCCTGTGGGAGATCTTTAAGGCCATCGCCCGGATGATGGAGCTTGCGATTAGAAAGGCAGCCATCGCCCTGAATATCTGCACAGGGATGCCTGTAAACTCAAAGAAGGCGTTCTGATTTATGAATGAGGCTAAAAGCAGGGTGCTCTTCGGCACGACGATACCGGTGAAGACTCCATAAGAGATAAAAACAAACGAAGTGTACCTGAAATACCGGGAATAGTCTTTCGGCAGGACATCCTTGTAATCATTGCGTGAAAGCCTGTAAAAGGCGATACCCGCAAGTATTGAAGAGGGTAATCCCAACAGATACCTTGCCCCTCCCTCAAGTTCAGACATATGTGTCTTTAAAAGCCCGCTGAACATGATGAAGGAGAGAGAAAGAATAAATGCTATATTTAAGCTGGCTATATATCGTTTTATAATAGCAGATTTGAACCCTTTTGTTGTAAGCATAAAATCCAGACTGAAGAGGAGGAGGAAATAGAAGGATGCGGTTAACATATAGAATCTGATGTATAGAATTATCCCGGGGAGATTAAGATCATAGAGAAGCAATCTGTACTGACGGGACATATCAATCAATTCCACTGACCCATGGACTACAGAAAATAAGAGAAAGTAGAGGAATGCACTGGAAAGACCGATCCCCTTGAAGGATTTGAAACTGAGCAGAATGGCCGAAGCAACAAGAAAGAAGCTCAGTCCATAAATCAAAAAGACGATCACAAGGTTTTTTTCAAAAAATGCCGGCAGGTTTAAAGAGTAGAAGAATTCCATTGTTCGATATAATCGGTCACTGCCCGGGTGTCAAATAGGGTATTCCGGGAATTACCGTAATTCCAAATTTATATGTAGATTCATTGGAATATTATGCTGCCTCGGAGATTTCTTCCGGCTTGATCCAGGCTATCTCACCTTCACGCCAGACAGCAATCGGGTTACCTGCCTTTTTATGTTGTAATATGGCTTCCTGGACTGCCTGTTTTAAAGCTTTGTCAATCAAAGTACCTTCGGCAAATATCTGGTCAATGTCTTTTTCATTAGTTTCTTTCATTCTTAGCCGCTCCTTTGATCATGTTCCATGTTCTTATATCTTCTATTATCTGAACATCCTTTCCGCTACCTGCCGCAATCACCCTTGGACCTGCTGCTGGGCTGGAATTATCATAAAAACGCCAGCTCTCTGTTGGTGGCTGGTAAAGGTTAAAGAAATTACAGATACCAGACTTGTAACGCCTTCTGACAACATCATCCGGCACATTATGCCCGCCCATTCTGACACGTTCCTGCACCCGCGCAATGGCAAATTC
>JAHFER010000101.1 GCA_023248365.1 Nitrospirota bacterium | reverse complement strand
CACGAATGCGTCTTCTCTGCAAAACTTCAAAGGGAAAAGGGTGTTCACGCATGGGATATATCAAAGAGGTTACAGGACTACGGCTACCACCCGCCTACCGTAAACTTTCCACTTGTAGTTGATGAAGCTATTATGATAGAGCCTACTGAAACAGAGTCTAAAGAGACCCTTGATGAATTTTGTGATGTTATGATAACAATTGCAAAGGAAGCTGAGACCAACCCCGATATTGTAAAAAATGCACCTCACACAAAGGTTGTCAAAAGGCTTGATGAGGCACAGGCTGTGAAAAGACCTATACTCAGATGGCAAAAACCAACAGGGGATGAAAAGTAGCAGTCTTATGGATATAATAAATCATGATATTCTGATCGTCGGCGGAGGAGGGGCAGGGCTTCGGGCGGCAATTGCAATCAGCCAGATGAGCCCTTCTCTAAAGACTGCCGTTATCTCAAAGGTCTATCCTATGAGGAGTCATACGGTTGCCGCAGAGGGTGGTTCTGCTGCTGTTCTTAACGATGACGACACCCACGACCTCCATGCCTATGACACCATAAAAGGAAGCGATTACCTTGCAGATCAGGATGCTGTTGAGGTATTTGTCCGTGATGCAACTAACGAAGTCAGACAGATAGAACGCTGGGGATGCCCCTGGAACCGTGAAGAGGATGGAACTATTGCCGCACGGTGGTTCGGAGGGATGAGCAGGAAACGTACCCTCCATGCCGCAGACAAGACCGGCTTTCATCTGCTTCATGCCCTTTTTCAGACTTCACTTAAATTCGATACACTCAAACGTTATGATGAATGGCACGTCTGTGCCCTGCTCGTGGATAACGGGAAGGTTGGCGGTGTCTTAGCCTTAAATACAAGGACAGGCGTATTCTCAATCCTTTCTGCAAAAGCAGTTATCCTCTGTACCGGCGGGGTTGGAAGGATGTATGCCTTTACAAGTAATGCAGGTATAAAGACCGCTGATGGTGCAGCTCTCACATACAGGGCGGGCGGACCTATTAAGGACATGGAGTTCATACAATTCCATCCATCAGGCCTGATGAGAACAGGAATTCTTATTACAGAGGCATCAAGAGGCGAAGGCGGTTACCTCTTTAACAAAGACGGTAAAAGGTTCCTGGAGAACTATGCTCCATCCAAGATGGAACTCGCCCCGCGTGATATTGTATCAAGATCTATTATTGAAGAGATCCTTGCCGGAAGGGGTTTTAAGGGCACTTACGGCTCTTACATACATCTTGACCTCAGACATCTTGGTGAGGCAAAGATTATGGAAAAACTTCCAATGGTACGGGAGCTATGCCTTGATTTCGCCGGAATGGACCCGGTGTATGACCCTATACCGATTCGCCCGACTATGCACTATACAATGGGCGGCATACATTGCGACAAGGATGGCAAAACCCCGATGCCTGGGCTTTTTTCCGCAGGTGAGGCAGCTTGTGTGAGTATTCATGGCGCAAACCGTCTGGGTTCCAATTCTCTCACAGAGTTACTCGTATTCGGTGCCAGGGCTGGAAGGACTGCGGTAGAATACGTATCCACTGCAAAACCGGTCAGCGCTGATAAGCTCCAATCGCTTGCCAAAGATAGGATGGATTTCATTCAGAAGCGGTATATGAAGGCAGGAAATGGAAAAGAGAAGATCGGCGCTATCCTTTCAGAGCTTCGGAAGACAATGGATGAGAAGGTGGGGATTTACCGTACTGAAGAGCCATTAAAAGAGGCCATTCAGATAATACAGAAGCTTAAAGAACGGTTCAACAAGATAACGCTGACTCAGCAGAGCCGTGTATTTAATACAGAGCTGACTGCGGCAATGGAACTTGATAATATGCTGGAGATTGCCCATGTAATTGCCATGTGTGCCCAGGTAAGAAAAGAATCAAGGGGCGGACATGCCAGGAAGGATTATCCAACAAGAAATGACGAACAGTTCCTTCATCATTCCCTTACTTATCAGGGGAAAGATGGACCAAGGAGAGAGACATTTCCTGTAACTATTACAAAGTGGCAGCCTGAAGAACGAAAATATTAGGAACTAATTATGGCAGAAGAAATTAAAATAACAGTTACACGTTATAATCCGGATAAAGAGGCGGAATTAAAAACCCAGACCTTTACTATTCCATATCATAACGACTGGAGTATTCTTGACGGCCTGAACTACATCAAGGCTGAGCTTGACGGGACACTAACATACCGGTGGTCATGCAGGATGGCGGTCTGCGGAAGCTGCGGGATGATGGTCAATGGCACTCCACGCCTTACATGTTCCACATATCTGAATGAATTTTATCCCGGAGAAATTACTATTGAACCACTTGCAAACTTTCCCATTATCAGGGATCTTGTGGTGGATCTTACAGATTTCATGGATAAACTAAAGGAAGTCAAACCCTGGATTATCAGGAAAAATAAAAGCGATGAAAATGATACATCAAAGGAGTACATACAGACTACAGCGCAGATGGATAAGTACTATCAGCAGACCCTCTGTATAAATTGCACACTATGCTATGCCGCCTGTCCTGTATACGGGCTTCACCCGGACTTTATCGGCCCGGCAGTTATAGCGCTCGGATACAGGTATAACAACGATTCGAGGGATCAGGGGAAAGACGAGAGACGAAAGTTTCTTGCAAGCGAGGACGGGGTCTGGAAGTGTACAGTTGTTGGAGACTGCACAGAGGTATGCCCCAAGCATGTAGACCCTTCAGCCGTAATCCAGAGGACAAAGGTAGATAATGCAACAAACTGGTTTTTTTCTTTTTTAAAGGGAAAAAAATAACAATGAAACATACTGACAATTCCATAACAGAGCCTACAAAGACTTACAGGCGCATCATGCCAAATACGTGGTGGCTCAAGAAGGGCTCTTATACCTTATTCATGTTAAGGGAACTCAGCAGTGTCTTTGTGGCAATCTACGCCATATTCCTGTTGATACGGCTTTGTGCCTTATCGCAGGGCGCTGAAATCTACAACAGCAAAACCGCTATATTCAATTCAGGATGGATGATCGCATTACACGCTGTAATGTGGGTATTCATCATGTATCACATGATAACGTGGTTCAAGATTTCAGGACGCATATTCGGAAAAAAGCCGCTCTCACCAGGGCTTGTTACTATAGCAAATTACATAGTATGGGTAGTCGTCTCAGTGGTATTATTTTTGATTATAACTAAGGGTTAAGCAATCATGGGTCTCTTAAAAAAGATAAACGCACTGGAACCACTATGGTGGTCGCTGTTTGGTCTTGGAGGAATGATAGCCGCGTTCATTCTGCCGGTACATTTATTTTTACACGGAATAGCCATTCCAATGGGATGGGTCTCTCCTGACTTACTCAGCTATGAAAGGATGATGTCAGTATTGAGTTCTCCTTACGGAATCATAGTAAAGCTGTTCCTGTTTTCCATAATCTCCTTTCCCCTTTTCCACGCCGCACACCGCATCCGCCTGACCATTGAAGACCTCAGAATAGGGTGGTTAAACACCATCATGCCGCTTATCTCCTACGGCGGGGCCATAGTCCTTTCAGTAATAACTATAGTTGTATTATTTTATAAACTTTCCTGAGTCACACTTATATGGTTTCAGACAATTTCGGGATGTCACGCCATGCTGTTACTTTTATTCCGGAACGGGCGTGAGAATCTGTGCCGCCATAGATTATGTGAGGGTTGTATGCCTCACTGCCTGCTATCTCTAACCACTTTTTGATGCCTGTGAAGTAGTCCTTTGTTATTGTGCTGCCTGATTTTATTTCAAGCGGGAGGAGTTTGTCTGTACTTTCGATAAGCACATCAACCTCATTTCCTGAGTTATCTCTCCAGAAATAAAGATTGGATACCATCCCCCTGTTATATCTGCCCTTCAGGAGTTCTCCGATTACTAATGTCTCAAAAAGGCTGCTTCTCATTGGATGAATGGAGACCTGCTGAACATCCTGAATGCCTGTCAGCCATGCCGCCAGTCCTGTGTCATAAAAGTAGAGTTTTGGTGTTTTTACGATACGCTTATTAAAGTTGCGGTGGTGCGGCTGAAGTAAATAGATAATATAGCTTGCTTCTAAAACAGAGAGCCATGCCTTAACTGTATTATGTGTGATGCCGCACTCATTGGCAAGGTTTGACAGATTGAGCATTTGTCCTGTTCTGGCTGCGCACAGGCGCACAAATCTCTGGAATACATTCAGGTCATGCACATTCACCATCTGTCTTACATCCCGTTCTATATATGTCATAACATAATTGGCAAACCACCTTGAAGGGGCGATACCTCTGTCATACACAGGTGGATAAAACCCTTTAAATATGAGTTCATCAATATCATCAGGAGATGTTCCTGCTGATTGCAGTTCTCCTAATGAGAATGGTAAAAGATGAAGAAATCCAATACGCCCTGCAAGTGTCTGGGTAATCTTTGAAAGCAATCCAAACTGCTGAGAACCTGTTAAGACAAATAACCCTTGCCGCCTCTCTCTGTCTGTAATGGTTTGTATATAGGAAAGGAGTGACGGTGCGTGCTGAACCTCATCAAATATTGCCCCGTCCTTGTAGCGGGATAAAAATCCCCGTGGGTCATCATTGGCAAACTCACGCACATCAGGTTCTTCTAATGAAACGTATGGTTTATCAGGAAATACCAGCCTCGAAATGGTTGTTTTACCGGACTGCCTCGGCCCTGTTATCCCGATAACAGGAAACTCTTTTGAAAGCTGTTTTAAAACCTTTGCTGATGTGCGGTTTATTATCATAAATGTTTGTGTGGAGCCTAACAGTTAAGATTTTTAAATAGTACACTTTGCCTTACAAATTGTCAATTTGATTTACAATTAGCCGGCAATTCTTGGCGAAAGGTGATATAGACAATCAGGGCGTCTCAATAATCTTTTTCAACTGTTTTACCGGAAGCGCAAAAACACCTTTTCCAATAGGGTAGGTCTCTTCACCAGGGTATACCACATATCCTCTTTTACAGGAGATATCTTCACATGCATTCCAGAATCCTTTTGAAACGGCTGGGCTTAAGGAATACTTGATTTCTACAGCAACTGGTTTATTTTTACTATCAAAAAGTAACAGGTCAATCTCAGCGCCTGCGTTTGTTCTGTAAAAATAATATGTCCATGTTTTTGGGATCAGACCTAATATCTGCTCAATTACGAATCCCTCCCATGAAGCTCCTATAGAGGGATGTCCCTGTAAATCTTCATCTGTTCTTATTTTCAATAAATTATGGAGTATCCCTGAATCACGAATGTAAATCTTTTGTGATTTTATCAGCCTCTTTTTCAGGTTTACATGAAAGGGGATCAATTGTCTTACAATAAAAGTCCCATCGAGTATATCCAGATAATGCCTTACAGTCGGGGCAGAAATCCCAAGACTTTTTGCAAGCTGACTTGCATTCCAGAGTTGTCCATGAAAATGTGCCAGCATAGTCCAGAACCGTCTTAAGTGTATTGCCGGTATATGTATTCCTAATTGAGGAATATCCATCTCAAGATAGGTCTTGATAAAGGCTTCTCTCCACTCATAGCTTGAGTCGTCATCTCCGGAAAGGTAACTCATTGGATATCCTCCCCTCAACCACAGCTTTTGAATACTTTCATTTCCGGTCTCCTGAAGAATAAGCGGAGTCAGTTCATGGTAAATTATACGACCGGCAAGGCTTTCAGACGCATGTTTAATGAGCTCCGGTGAAGCAGACCCGAGTATAAGGAAACGTCCATTAATCCGGTTCTTGTCCACCATCGCCCTTATAACCGGAAAGAGTGAAGGCATACGCTGAATCTCGTCAATAACTACAAGGGCATTTGAATACTGCTGAAGATACAATTCCGGATCTTTAAGTTTATTAAGATCAGAAGGGAGTTCAAGGTCAAGATAAATAGTTTTTGGAGAAGACCGGCCTTCCTGGATTGCTTTGGCGAGGGTTGTCTTCCCTGTCTGACGCGAACCTAATATGCCGACAACAGGGAATTTTTTTAAAGAACCTTCAATTACCCTATGGATAGTCCTCTTTATCATCCTTGTATTTTAAAACAACGACTTTTAATTTGCAAGGATAATATACTACGATTGTATAAGTGAGGCGCTGCAACAAATTCAGCATGAACTGACATAAAACTTATGTTATAGTAATGCCTTAAATTGAGGAGAAAATTATGCATGATGAATTTCTAAAAGTTGCAGTGGATGCTGCCAGGGCTGGAGGGGATGTGCTCCTGAA
>JAHFER010000001.1 GCA_023248365.1 Nitrospirota bacterium | reverse complement strand
AACTACCCTGTGATAAAACCGCAGAATACCCAAACAAAAATAACGTAGGAGTCTGCTGTCATTCCTGCCTGCCTGCGGTAGGCAGGCGAAAGCAGGAATCCATGGTTTGACAGTCTCACCATGCATCCTGAGATTTCGGCGTGAACTCAGTCGAACGCTTGTCGAAGAGCTGGATTCCGCATCAAGTGCGGAATGACGGAAATGCAACAGATTCTAAAAAGAATCCGTTATTTAATAAAATCCCTGATCATCATTGCAACTTTTTCGTAAAATGAACCCTCTGCGACTTCATTTAATTTCTCTACAAAAAGATGCACCCACAGGAAAAGATGTTCCTTCTGAAATTTCTTTTTACTATCAGAACAAATTTCTATCTCTTCCTTTTCATCCCTGAAAAAGGCATAGGCAAGCTTAAGCGTGATATATGACATAAAGGAAAGCTCAATTGCAATGTTATCAGCAGAATCATGTAATTCAATCTGAGGATTAAACGCGAATGCCTTGTAAAACCCTGCAACATCTGCAAGGATTTTTCCCTTTCCGCCAAGCCTGTCTCCTACATATTCTGATTCGCATGGTGAACAAACACCTGCTGAGCCGATTATCCTGTGATGGCTGTCCTGGAGGTCTTCACTGTTAAGAAGTGATTTGAAAAAGTTTTTTTCCTTTCCCAGTTCCTTGCAGATTGCCTCTATTTCACCCCTAAGGCTCTCACGGGGTGGCTGAAAACAGAGTGAAAAAAAACGGTACCATGAAGCCTCTCTTAATAATTCTCTGAATCTGGAATCTTTTTTATCCATCTGCATTTTATACCTTATATAAAAACATTAAGGCGTTAAATTTAACGCCCCTTCTTTAGCAGGAACCTTCATGAACCATTGGCACGCAGTAGCACATAAAAATAATCAGGCGAGACGCCTGATCTACTAATGTGCTGGTTTTCGTATCTTGGTAGGACTGGCGTCCCGCCTGTCCAATGAGACTTTCGTGTCACCAACAATGATTATTGGTTTTAAGAAGCAAAGCTTCGCTTTGCAGCTACTTTCCCTTTGCAAGCAATTGAAGAGGTATCCATATACTTCTCATCTTCCTTGCACCGACCTCTCCGTGTGATCCATCCCATACAGCAAAGGCTGCATAATGCATTTTCCCTTCCTGCAGAACCCCCTGTCCACGGATAAGCGGTCTTCTGATGACAACAGTCCATTTTCCTTTTTCCCATTTTCCGTATCCCTGAGATGTCTGCTCAGATGAGTAGGCAAGTGAACTGAAACCAAGTGCTTCAAGGTCCCTCACAGGAGTCCCGTGATGTGCCAGCGGGTTTTGAGAAGCAACAGAGGTTGTATAGACCTTTTCCATATCATCCTTTGAACCCTCCTTTACCATCTCAAATATATAGAGGTCAGTCCAGGTATTTGGATAAAATGACTTGATGCCTTTAAGTTTTCCAAGACTTGCTTCCTGCCACACTGATTTCCACTGATGTATTACAACAGGGCTTGCAGCATCAGGAGGTCCTCCCATCGCGTCGTCAGGAAGATCACCTGAGGTTGCAGGAAACTGTATCGCTGCTGAGTCACTAAAACGCCCGAGCTGCGCCACAAGGTCTCTTGTAGGGTCATCCCAAGAAAGTAGAAATGCAACCCATTCTTTGTTGTGAAGTGCCTTTACCCTGATACTTTGCACTCCGGGCTCTGTCAGTTTTGGCTCTGCAATTTCCTGAGTCTCAAGCTTAACAACTGTCTCAAATGTATTATTCCATCTGTCATCATTTATCTCTACGTGTTTCAAATCACCCTCAATAAAAACACCTTTAATCCTGTCCGGAGATACAAGAGGTTTTTTGCAGTAAACAACAAGAAGAGTAATAAAAATTAAAAGAAGAGAAATCTTTCCATTTCTTACTATTTTTTTTATTCTGTTCATCATAACACCTATGTAATATTATGTCTTCCAACCTGAAGTTTGCTGTCAAAAGCAACCCTTTTGACTACGGGTTCTTTTATTGGAACCCTTACTATTTCCTTTCTCTTATCATCAAAACCGGCAACAGTATCTCCAATAACCTTAAAATAAGAAACTGTCTGCTGGGTTGAGCCAAGGAGAGTAAAGATTCCGGCAAGCGTTTTGTCCTCTCTTGCCTTCAGGTATGTCTCAACTGCCTTTTTTGCATTTGGACCAAAAAGCTGAAAGAGAAACTCATCTGCTACGTGTATTGGTGGAATGTAATAGACATTCGGTTCAAGTCCAAGCTGCGGCAGGAGAGGAACTGCAGCTTTTCTTATGTGGACAAGATAATCAAGGGGATTATCCTCACGCACTTTATCAGGAGTGCTAATCCATCCCTGCATTCTTATCTTTCCTATACAGGAGAGAAAACGTCTGGGCTGCCCTCCCTTTTCAACGAGTGGATAACAGGCTATGCACTTCTGCGAAACCCCTTCAACAGCATTATAAAAAACCTTTTTGTAAGGGCATGCCTTTACACACTCCTGATACCCGCGGCAGTTCTGCTGGTTAACAAGGACAATGCCGTCTTCCTTTCTCTTGTAAATTGCTGCCCTCGGACAGGATGCAAGGCATCCCGGGTAGGTACAGTGGTTGCAGATTCTTGCAAGGTAAAACATCCACGCTGCGTGTTTGCCTGTAAAAAAAGCACCGCTTTCCACGCTTTTGCTTACCTCATCCTCTCCAATATTCGGATAGGCATAGTCAAAGTCTGTAGGCCTCCACCCCAGAACACGCTCATTTACAGGCGCAGATTCAAAAATTGTTTTTCCCTTATAAGAATTCCCGCTCCATTCCTTTGTACCCAGCATATCAAGAATTTTCACATCCCACATCATTGGATAAAACCCGTAGGGCTTGCTCTCAACATTGTTCCAGAACATATACTCCTGCCCTCTTCCGCCTGTCCATGTTGTCTTGCAGGCAACGGTACAGGTCTGGCAGGCGATACATTTGTTTATGTCAAAAATTGCACCAAACTGGCGCTCAGGCCTGACACCCTTATACCAGTAATCCATTTCACGGTTTATTTGCCAGTTAAAAACCTTTGCCATTATCAGCTCCTCTTTATATTTTCATTTTCCATTTTCTAACTCTTAATTTTGATTTTTTATTTTTAAACTTTGCTTTTCTTTATGTATTCTCCCTTCATATATTTCTTAAACACATCACTTTCGCTTGTGGGACGGATTCCCATTGTTACAGGCTTCCATAAACCCTTACCGTCTATGCCGCCGTTTTCAGCCTTTGTTATCTTAACAAAAGTTTCACGCGGAGCACCTGTTGGACAATGGACGTCAGCTAGAAACCCTTTTTTAATCACATGTCCCATACCCTCTTTCCTTACAAGGGAATCTGTCATAAGGGTCGGTTTGAGCCATGCCCTTGTACCGCTCTGATGCGAGCCTCTTCTGAACATTGCCTGATAGTTTGTTTCCGGATTCTTTGCCATACCATCAGGCCTCTCTTTCTGTCCCTTAACGCTTCCCGGAGTTGCGCCATACATGTTAAACCACATCCTTGTAACACCCCTTGGTGTTCCGTTGTAATAACGGGCACGGGCTATGAGCCTTGAAATCGCATAGTTGCTGTCTTTTTCCTTCCAGTTACGATAGGGTCTGTCAGAGGGGTCAGCATCAATAAAAACATAATCTCCGTCATTAACCCCGATTCCCTTTGCATCAGCAGGGTTGATGTCAACATACCCTTCCGTAACAAAGGGCATTCTTTTGTCATGCCTGAATATGTCGCCAAAGGGCCCGAAATAGACTGCAACTATGTCAGTATCAATAGGAGTCGTATGTGCACCGTGACGGTATTTTGGTGTGTGCATTATGAACTTGTAACCCTTGCTCATAAGAGGATGTTTGGTTTTTGAAACCTCATTCCATCCCTTTACAACATGCCTTCCCTGCCTTGTCTCAACACTCAAATCATCTTCAGGGAAACCGCATTCCTTTGGCCCCATTGGTTTTAAAATAGGGTCTGGCTCAGAAACTATAACATTAGGTTCATAAAAAGTTGAATCAACAGGCTCACGGAATACAGGAATGTTTTCACCCGATTCAATAAACTCTTTTTCCTCACAGTAAAACGTAAGCCTTCCTGTTTTTGTATACCAGGGTCTGTTCTCGTAAGTCTGCTCATACCCGACAGTCTTTGGAGTTGTACGCGTCATCATCAGGGTAGGAATCCCTTCCCTTGCCTTGCTGTGTATTTCATCAAATTTATACCCTACTGTGCTGTTGCTGCCATTAAGAATCCTCTGAAGGTAAACATCAGTTTTCCCTTCATTAACAAACTTCCAGAAATCATTAAACCTGTTATCACCTGTAATCTTTGCAAGCTTTGAATCTACCATTGCAAGAACTTCTATGTCTCCCTTTGTATCAAAAATTCTCGGGAGTGGTGTTGAAGGGAATGCAGTAAGAAAAGGATTTGTAACTGAAGCAGTCATATCAGGATGTTTCAACTCTGCCCATGAATCAACACCAAAAACTATGTCAGCCCATTCACAGGAAGCTGTCCACCACCAATCTTGAACCACAAGCATTTCAACCTTTGGTAGTGTATTTAAGACAAGGTCATAATGCCATTTTGCATTACCAATTATGGAGTTTGAATTTGCAAGCCATACCGATTTTGTCGGAGTCGGAGTATGGGTTTTACCTGTAAAATTCTTTTTCCCTATCTTCAGGTGTCTGTCGCCGTAATTAAAATAATGTGCTGATTCACCCTTCCAGTAATTTTTTACTTTTGACGGTTTTTCTGGGTCAAGCTCATTGAAGGGATCTTCATATATAAACTGCGGATAACCGTTAAAAAGTGCAGTCTGGTGATTCCCTGCAAAACTTCCGACTTTGCCTCCTATCTTACCAATATTGCCTGTAAGTGATGCAAGAAGAAAAACAGCTCTGTCCTTAAGGTCATTGTTAAAAAACTGGTTTGGCCCCATTCCAACAGTAAATAATGTTGAACCGGCATTTTTTGCAATCTCCTTTGCAAGGGAAATAATTGCCTCCCTTGGCGCCCAGGTGATTTCAGAAGTAATCTCAGGTGTATAATTCTTAGCAAGATTCCTCCTGATAAGCTCAAATACTGTTAGAGCTTCAACATTTTTTCCGTCGGCAAGGGTTATCTGGTAGCTTCCTTCAAGTGCTGGTGCGATATTTAATTTTTCAAAAATCTCTCCAACATCATCCCGTGTAATTACATGAGGTCTTTTTGTCTTTTCATCCCATACAACAAAATCTCCCCATTCAGCCCTTAGCTCATCAGAAATCCATTGTTCATTTTGTTTAAAGGGAGGCGGAATTTTATCATTCTTAGGAAAGACCTTTGTAAAATTCTTTAAAGATGCATCTGCAGCACCGTTCAGATCCTTAGCACGCAGAAGGGTCTTTGTATCCATTCTTACCAATAGTGGCAGATCTGTGTGGCGTTTGATAAAATTGGTGTCGTAGAGTTTCTCCTTTATGATAAAACTTGAAAGCCCCAGTGCCAGGGCAGGGGTAGTCCCGGGCCTTACAACAATTACACCATCACCCTTTGAGGCAGTTGCACTGTATTCACAGGCTATTACTATGGTTTTCGTGCCCTTAAGCCTTGCCTCTGTAAGCCAGTGACTGTCCGGCATTTTCGTGCATATCCAGTTCATTCCCCAGACAATAACAAGATTTGCATGTTCAACAGAGCAGAGGTCAAACTCCACTGTCTGCTGCCCTGTTACCATTGGATGTCCTGGAGGCAAATCAGTATGCCATGAATAACTGTCCCATCCCCTTCCTCCAAGCGCCTTTTCTGGCCCGACCTTACGGATGTAATCATCAAGGAGCGCAAGAGAATTCGCAAAACGGTTTATTGCATATATCCTTGTTCCAAGAAGAGGCATTCCTCCTCTGAATTTAAGAACCTGTGTACCGGCACCATGGTATGCCTCAATCATTTCTTCAGAATAGTGACCCTGTTTTTTTAATTTTTCCGCTCCCTTTTCCCCTGCATAGGTCTTTGCTATATTGACCAGAGATTTTGATGCAATATATGTAGCCTCATCCCATGAAAGTTTAAGCCATTTGTCAGTACCTCTCTGAAAATATTTTGATGGCGGAACTCCTGTCTTTTCATCCCTTGGAAATCCTGCATCAGCCCATTCCTTGAAACCCTTCCTCACCATAGGACCTTTTACCCTTCTGTCACCGTAAAAACGGCGGACAAGGGCAATCCCCTTTTGGCAGCATCTCGGGTCCCAGCGGTGAGATGCCTTGTTCCCGTAAAGGTCAGTAGCCTTTCCATAGTTATAGGTTGGAGCAAT
>JAHFER010000100.1 GCA_023248365.1 Nitrospirota bacterium | reverse complement strand
GTTTACCGGTATTATAGAAGAACTTGGAGTAGTTAAAGGTATCAGGTCCCAATCAGGCGGCATGAGACTGTCTGTGTCGGGTAAGGTTGTATTTGACGGCATGAAGATCGGAGACAGCATTGCAGTAAACGGTGCATGTCTTACGGTTGTAGAGTTTAACAGTTCTGTATTTTCAGCAGATGTCTCCAGAGAGACAGTAGATAAAACAACCATAGGGAAACTCAGGGTTGGTGACAAGGTTAATCTTGAACGTCCCATGAGGCTCTCAGACCGACTTGGCGGACATATAATCGCAGGCCATGTGGATGGGGTTGGTGTAATCCGCGGGATAACGAATAAAGGAGACGCCGCCATCTTTACCTTTGAAGCCCCCAAAGAGGTTACAAAGTATCTTATCTATAAAGGTTCTGTAGCGATAGACGGCATAAGCCTTACTGTAAATGAAGTTCTTGGGAACAGGCTTTCAGTTACGATAATTCCCCATACCGCAAAAATGACCACACTCGGTTTTAAAAAGATCGGGGACACTGTAAATCTTGAAGCTGATATGATCGGGAAGTATGTAGAGAAGTTTCTGGCAGTTTGATCTAATAATGTGTGAAATTTCAGAACGTATTTGGAGATTTTTCTGGATTAAAAAAGTATAAATTTGATTAAACTATATTTTTTTGTTATATTTGAATTCGACAGTTTTTTCACCCTGTACTTCCATCACTGAAAAAACCTTTTTCAAAAGCTGGTAACTCATCATGAATATCAATGAATAATTGAATAAGGCTCTCTGATAGACTTAAATTGGGGAAAATAGCGATGAATAAAGATGAGGAACTTCCGCAACCCGGTATAGACCTTCCCAGGATAGAGAAAACCGAATCGTCTCTTGTTATTGAGAGAATAAAGAATGAACTTGAGGCCATACTTGATGCTATATCAGACCCTATATTTATACATGATAAAGAATTAAAGATCGTAAGGGCTAACAGGTCTTACTGTGAAGCAGCAGGGCTGTCCTTTAATGAAGTGATTGGCAGACCTTATTTCAATGTCTTTCCCATGATGGATAGTCCTTTTAAGATGTGCTTGTGTTTAAAATGTGAAGAATTGCAGGAAGAGATTTTTATTCCTCATTTGGACAAATTCTTTAGAGTAAAATACTTCATAGTTAATGATATGAATGGAAGTTACAGGTTTTCTGTTCATGTTATGGAAGATATTACAGAGTATCGGAAATCAGAAGAAAGATTGAAAGAAGAGATAGAAATCGAGGATGCCCTTCTGAATGTTGCAACTGCAATCAGCACAACCTTTAACAGAGATGAAATGTTGAGAAAGGTTATGGAGATACTGCGGGTTGTTGTTGACAGTGAAAGGTATGTCATATTTTTATGGGATAAGGAACAGGAGGCATTTGTGCCGAATCAGTCCCTTGGAATTTCCCCGGAACTTATGCTAAAACTTCAGCGGCTCAAATTGAATGCTGAAATTCCAGCTATAGATAAGTTACTCAAAGGAGATATGGTGTCAATAGATGATGCCATGATAGGTTCATTAATCCCTTCAGAAATTGTAAAGACATTTGGAATGAAGGCTGTTCTAAGTGTGCCTATTAATATCAGAGGCAAGGTCATAGGGATTATTGTGGTTGAACGTCTTACATCAAATATTCATTTTGGAAGGAGAGAGGAGGTTTTGTTAGATGGAATAAGCACTCAGATAGCAATGGCACTGGAAAATATAAGGCTGTACAAGGATATTACAGATAAGTCAAATGAACTTTCTCAGAGGGTTGAGACACTTAAGATTATGCATGAAATAGATTTGAATACACTTTCTATATCATCAGAATCTGATTTAATTGAGACATTGGTTTCTTTAGTGTCAAGGTTAATCTCTGCTGACATAATTATAATTGCATTAACGGACTATCAGAGAAAAGGGTTTATTTATAAAGCCGGATATGGCCTGCCATTGGCTAAAGATGCATTTGTCTCCTTCAGTGACACTTATGCGTCGGAAGTGATAACAACAGGAAGGTATAAATTTGTTGAGGATTTAATGCTGGAAAATGAAATCCTGCCGTTCCAGAAGATGCTCAAAGAGAATGGTTATCGTTCAGGTATTATATTTCCACTGATAGCAAAGGGGAATATTGTCGGGATGTTTCATGTCGGCAGTAAGAAGGTTGGTGTTTTTACTGCTGACCTAATTTCAATTATGGAGGGACTTTCCGCCCAGATAGCCGTTGCTCTGGATAACTTAAGACTTGTTACTGACCTGGAGGACCTTTTGATAAGTATTACCAGAACTTTATCCAATATCATAGATGCAAAATCTCCATGGACAGCAGGACATTCAGATAGAGTTACTAAGTATGCCCTCACAATAGCAGGAGAGATGGGTCTTAATGAAAAGGATATGAAAGACCTGGAACTTGCAGGGTTACTGCATGATATTGGAAAGGTTGGTACGTATGACACTATCCTTGATAAACCTGACAAGTTAAATGACGAGGAAATAATGAAAATGAAGGAGCATCCTGGCAAGGGTGCAAATATACTGGCCCCCATAAAACAATTGCAGGGGATTATTCCTTTTATTAAATATCATCATGAGTTTTACAATGGTGAAGGGTATCCTGAAGGATTGAAGGGCAGGGAAATCCCTTTGATGGCAAGAATACTTACAGTTGCTGATACAGTTGATGCAATGAGCGCGGACAGACCTTATAGAAAGGGGAGGTCAATGGATGCGATAATAGAGGAGCTTAAAAGATGTTCAGGGAGTCAGTTTGATCCCGATGTGGTGTATAGCTTTATGAAGTCACGGAAGCTGACGGTTTCGTAAAAAGCTCCAGGTGCAAGGCGCGCAAATCCTGAGGAATGAGGCGTACTTTGTTGGTACGTCGAATGACGAAGGATGCAGCGCAACGCCGCAGATGGAGCTTTTTACGAAACCGTCAAAACTCATATCTCAGTGTAGTAAAAAGGTTGTCATTCTTATCAAACTGGCCGAAGAAAGTCCGTGAATCCTTACCTCCAAAGAGATTAAATCCGACCTCTGTCCATAATGAGTCGGAGATATTGTATCTCATCTCAGGAATAATAAAATAGTCCTCATCATCAGGGCTGTAGAATGAAAACAGGCTTAATCTCAGGGTGTTGTATTTCAGCATCTGCGTTAATCTCAGGGTTATAAGCTGGTGCAGTTTATCTGTTTTGGGGAATCCTGCCGGAAGAGATGCCTCATAATTGCTGTACTCATGCATGTATTCGCCGTAAAATTGGATGCCGGCAGTGAAGTCAGTCCAAAATTGTCTTGAATAGCCTAAGATGTATTTTGTGGTTGAATTTGGAGTAGAAAGGTCGCTTCCATTCCTGTCATCAAGAGAATCATAATAGCCGCCTTCAAGACCCAGCACTCCATCTGCGAAATTCCCCTGCACACTGAAGCCATATACTGCTAATTTCGGATAGAAGAGAACGGCGGTTGTTGAAGAGGCCGGTCTCATCCCCGGAGTTTTATAGAAGCCTTTGTATACATATAATGATGTATCAAATCCATGAATCTGCCGGTAGATCCTTAATGCTGTCTCTGTATTATCTATCTCGTTCCGTGGTTCTTCAATACCTGTTATAGTCATTGGCATATATAGGGAGAACCTCTTCGGGTCAGGCAGTGTGTTTGGTTCAAAGAACGGGATGATAACTAATTCAGCGGAGATTACATCAGAATAAGTTGAAATCTTTACTGCATCTGATCCGGTCTTTAAATATTCCATTGGCTGGCCTGAGAACAAGGCAGAGTAGTTCTTAGGATAAATGTCATTGATGAACAGCAGATCACCAATACCCCACGTTATTATCTGGCGTCCTATTCTCAGGTCATAATCGGTTGAGCGGTAATCTATGTAGCCCTCACGTATATCTATTTCATCTGTGTTTGAAATAGCATCATGAGCCATGTCTACCTTTAGGGCAAAGTCAGATTCTCCGGAACCTCCTGTTACTTCCCCCCTTATCTTTTCACCGCCTGAAATAAAATCTCCGCCTTCAACCGGATCCGGTGTTTTCTCCCCTGTAATTCGCGATGACAAATTCCCCTGTACAAACCCGTGGAAATTAACCTCCCCGGCGTAAGAAGTTGAGTAACTAATAAAAATTATTAAATAAATTATTATTGAAGAAAGTATTTTCATTTATCTCCCATTTTTAACCACAGAGAACACAGAGGCACAGAGGAATAAATCTAAATATCAAAATCCAAAGTTCAAATAAAGTTCAAATTCTGAAATCCAAAGTTCAAATGGCAAATAGAGCCCATTTGTTATTCAGTCATTTGACATTCCTTTGAACTTTGAGCTTTGTAATTTGTCATTATCTTTTCTCTGTGTCTCAGTACCTCTGTGGTTAATTTTCATGTCTCTTGCTATTTTATCCACTTCTCCGGCGGTTTTCTCAGAAACCGCTCTGAAAATACATCATCATTTAAACCCACATTGTAAGATATGTTTTCAAACACAACCTCAGTCCTGTGTCCGCTCTTTATATTTTCCATGGTCCTCTTTGTGACAGCAGGGAGGCCGTTTACAGTCTCGACCTTATCTGCTGTAAAGGTCTTATAAAGAGAGCCCTGTATGTCATAGTATTCTTCCTTCAGGGGGATGTATGTGACCTTATCTATCCATGATACCTTCTTTGTATATTCTGTCTGGCTCTTTGGTGTACTCTCAATAACATGACAGGGTTTGCCCTGAATAGCATCCTCTTTGATGTACTTGTATGTGTCTGCCTCAATATCGCGGCCTGATATGTCCTCATATGTGAAATCCGATCCCACAAAGCTCGATCTGCTGTCCCGTGCAGCTATACGGTTTACAAGATTGATTGAAGGTATGAACAGCCACCTGTCGTCGTCTTTGCCCTGATATTTGTATACCAGAAATGATGTACCCCGTACATCATTGGGATTATGAAAATACATAAAATATTTCTGATCACCACCCGAACCATTTTTCCTCAGCATGGTGAGTTCCCTGAGCCTCTGCTGTCCTGTTTTGGATATCAGGCTCATCTTTACCTTTGCCTGCATATCCTTTCCCGGATAAAAGAATGCCTCCTGGGATTTCTTAATAATTTCCCCTGCATTTTCAGCATGAACAACTACAGGACTAATAATGAATATGCTTAAAAACAAAAATATAAATGTTAGAATCCTCTTCATGTTATTTTCTCCTTTGTTTTTTTACCCGTCACTCATTACCCATAACACATTACTAAACTAATGAACCAGCCATTTCCCAAGCCCCCTAATCATCGCCGGAAGAAAGAGTATGGTCAGGATTGAACTAATTATCATCATACTTAAAATAAACAGTCCCACTGTTATGTATGGCGTTAAAGGTGCAAATATCATTACAGAAAAGGCAGAGGCAAAGAGTATTGCATTCCTGATAATTCCCTTGCCAGGCCTTGCCGCAGTCCATATAAGCGCCCTTTCAATATCCCGTTCTTGTTCATACCGCTGTTGAAATCTCCTTATAAAGTGAATTGAAAAGTCCACTGCCATTCCGAGCGACAACGCAGATAAAACAGATATAGGCATATCAAAATCTTTGCCGATATAGCCTACAAATCCGTAGATGATTAGTATGGTAAATAACAGCGGGATGTAGCTGACCATACCCCATTTTATTGACCTGAAATTGATTACAAGGATTATAAATACTACAAATAAGGCTATGAGAAAACCTTTGATCATGTCATACAGCACCTCATCATTCCAGACCATATTGAAGTATGAGATTCCGGCAGGTTTGAATTGCAGTTTAACTTCAGGATGCGAGGTCTTAAATTCAGCGATCTTTTTTAAAACGCCCCGCATTGCAACAGCATCCCATGTTTTAAGCTGAAGAAATATGTTTGCCTTATCATAATCAGCCGTTACCATGTTGTTCAGATCCCGCGGTTTTGCTGACATGCCGAACAGGAACAGATATTGCGCAATCTCATTTGTTGAGGCAGGAACCTTATCATATTCAGGGTTGTTTCCGTGAAGTACCATGTTTATGCGTTTCACTACATCAACTATAGATGTTGTCTTTCCCAATACAGGAAGGGTATTCAATTCTTTCTGCAACTCTTCAATAGCATTCAGGTTGGCGTGATCTTTCATTGCGTCAGGTGTATCAGCCTCAGCAATTATGTAAGCGCTCGCTGTGCCGGCAAGCTTTTTATTCATAACCATATCCGCCTGCCTGACCTCACTGTTCTTCTTAAACCATGAGACCATGTTATTGTTTACACGGATCCTGCTGACGCCTATACCGGCGATTATTGCCATGATAATACC
>JAHFER010000099.1 GCA_023248365.1 Nitrospirota bacterium | reverse complement strand
CACACTCTATAACAAGAGAAATAAGTATATCTATTTAATAAATAAGGTAAATATAGCACCCTGTAACACTTAATCACAATGTATCATAAACCTCACTTTTCCCATTGCCAAGGCGAGGGTCGCGGGTTCAAATCCCGTTTCCCGCTCCAATAATCTTACAACAAAATTAATGATTTTGTATCCTTTTCTAAATTATGTTATAATCAAACCTTTAAAATGAACGATTTTGTAGAAAAACAACTCAAAGAAATAGACTCCTCAATTAACAGGGGGGAGTACAAAAAAGCCACCACATACCTTCGCAGTATTTCCACACAAAGTAAAAAGGAAAGAGCTGTTATGCCAGAGGTTTCTCTGCTGTTTGGGAAAATAGCAGATTCTCAGAGTGAATATGCAGGTGCCCTGAATTTTTATAATAAGGCACTCAGTGAATCTGTGTCACTTGGTTACAATAACGGCGAGGGGAAATCCTTACGACGGATTGGGTCCATACACTCTAAAAAGGGTAAATATAGTGATGCCTTGAAATGTTTTTCTGATGCATTAAGAATCTTCCGGAAAATTTCAAATAAGGCGGAAGAAGGCGGAGTATATAACAATATTGGAACGATATTCGCTATTCAGGGTAAAGCTGATGAGGCGGAGCATCATTTCAAACAGGCCCTGCAAATACACAAATCCATTAAAGACCATTTAGAGGTTGGGCACGATTACGGCAGCTTTGGAATACTTTATAAGTTCCAGGGAGATTATAAAAAGGCCATGGATTATTATGATAAGGCCTTAGATATTTATAAAGAAGAGCAATACGTTCTCGGTGAAGGGACTATCTATGCAAATATTGGAAATGTTCTAAGTAAAAGAGGTGATTTTACAACTGCGCTTGAATACCATAAAAAGGCATTAGTAATACACAAACGTCTGCATAACCGTATTTGGGAGGGTAACGATTATACCAACATCGGAAATATTTATAATATCCAGGCTGATCAGAAAAATGCCATACGGTATTATGAAAACGCCCTTAAAATACATTCCAGACTGGGTCATAAACTTGGTGAGGGAAATGATTACGCCAACATCGGGACGATATATTCTGAGATGGGTAAATATGACAAGGCATTAGAATATATTAAGAAGGCGCTGGCTATCCATAAAAAATTAAAAAACAGGCTCGGAGAAGGAAGCGATTATTCCAATATTGGAAATATTTACAGCCATAAGGAAAATTACAGCAAGGCAATTGAATATCACAACAGGGCATTGAAAATACACCAGGAACTCAATAATCAGATAGGAATCGGAAGTGTATACACTAACTTAGGAAATACATATTGCCATCAGGGGAATTATGAAAAGGCTCTTGATTTTCATCATAAGGCAAGCAGCATTCACAGGAGTGCAGGGAATAAACAGGGCGAGGCAAATGTCTATGCAAATATAGGTAATATTTACAGCAGTAAGGGTAATTTTGAATCTGCATTAAAACATCAGGAGATGGCCCTTGATATATTTAAGAGTGCAGGAAACAAACAGGGCGAGATGACTGCGCTTGCCAATATCCAGGCAAGCCTTGGAAATATCTATAACAGCCATGGAGAGTACGCAAAGGCCCTCGATTTCCTTCTCAAATCCCTTGAGGTCCATAAACGTATGGGAAATAAACTTGGAACAGGAAATGCTTATGCCCAGATAGGAACCGTTTACAGCAATCAGGGGAATTATAAAAAGGGGCTACAGTATCTGACAAAGGCGCTCGATATCCATACAAAACTCCACAACAGGATCGGCATGGAGTTGGATTATCTTGGGATTGGAAATATCTACATAAAATGCGGGGAATACAACAAGGCACTGCAGTTTAATAAAAAGGCTCTTAAACTTCACAAATCAGGAAGGCCTCCAGTTAAGAAAGCCGGAAATTCAAAAAACATGGGGAGACTTAAAAGGTAATGGATTATATAATCCTGTGCCAGGATGAACTCCCCTACTTTCTCCTTCTCCTTATAAAATCTCCCTGCACAAAAAAAGATACCCTGCAGTTTATTGTAGATCAGGAGGAACTCTATACCAGACTTTTCAATATGGGTGTACCTGCAAAAGTTATTTCATTTACAAATGAAAAGGAAAGGCTTGTAAAAGAACTTCACCCGGGGCCGGAAAGTTGTTTTATTATATCTATAAAAAACCATACTGTTCTGTCTGGTATCCTTAAAACTGTTTCACGTCATTTTCCATATCAACCAGTCCTTATAATTGAGGAAAACGGCATAACAATGCCTGAACAACTATGTGCAAAAATGGTAAGACCCTCTGCTATTTTTACAGACCTCTGTCTTCCTAAAATAGAGGAGGCCTTTATAAAAAGACATGTACAGTCTTTAAGGGAACTTTTTGCGAACAAGGATAAGATTCTCCTTCTCATACAGACAGACCCCGACCCTGATGCAATTGCAAGCGCTCTTGCATTCCGTCATCTTATAGGCCGGAACAGGACTACGGCACATATTGCCTCCTTTGGAGAGGTGACAAGACCTGAAAATATTGCCATGCTAAGGCTGTTAGACATTCAGGTAGAAAAGATAGTTCCTGATACCATAAATAAGTATGATGGATTATGCCTGCTGGATGTCCAGCCGGCTCACCTCGGTGAGGCGATGAATCAGGTTAAGATCCCTGTTGACGTAGTAATAGACCATCATCCGGAAAAACCAGGTTATCAGGCAAAGATAAAGGACATTCGTGCTACCTACGGGGCAACTTCTACCATTCTTACTGAATATCTGAGGGCTGTTGATTTCAACATATCCCAGCGACTTGCTACTGCCCTGCTATACGGCATTAAAAGCGACACCCTCCTGCTTGGCCGCGGAGTAGACCCAGCAGACATAAATGCCTTCTCTTACCTTTATCCACAGGCAAACTCAAATATTCTCAGGAGAATTGAGCGGCCTGAAGTTCTTCCGGAAGACATTGATTCTTTCAGCAACGCACTTAAAAAAAGAAAGATCGTGAAGAATATTTTATTTTCCCATCTCGGTAAGGTACAACGGGAAGATGTAATACCTCACTTTGCTGATTTTTCTTTACAGATAGAAGGGGTAGAGTGGTCAGTTGTCTCTGGTATATTCAAGGGAAATCTGGTAATATCAGTTCGTAACGTAGGCTATGTCAGGAGTGCAGGGGTTATCGTAAAAAAGGCATTTGGTGAACTGGGAAGCGCAGGAGGACACAGTCACATGGCAAAGGCTGTTATCCCTTTGAAAAACTTTTATAAAAGATTAGGGGATAGAAAAGAGTCAACTGTTAGGGAACGAATAGTTGAGCTATTTCTATCTGGATTTGAAGAGACCACTAAAGAACAGGAGGGTAAACAATGATATATAACGTATTCTATAAGAATCTGGAAACAATGCCTATGGTAGAAGAGCAGCTTGGAAAAAAGGTAAAAAAGTTAGAGGACCTCTTACCGACATATGATGATGATTCAATTAAACTTGATGTTACTTTTGAAAAACATGCAAGACGGGAAGAATATTATACAGCGCTAACTTTAGCCCTTCCAAAGAAGACCCTCAGGGCAACAGAAACAGGCTTTGATACTTTTAACTCCATGAATAATGCCTTTGAAGAGCTGTTAAGGGAGGTAATAAAATTCAAAGACTTGCTTAAACGGGAATATACCTATAAAACCCGAAGGGCTGAAAAAAAACCAAGGACTCTGAAGACTGAGGAAGAGTAAACAATAAGTAATGATAGTTGAGTTACAAGAGTTAATTAAGGTTGTTAATAGGTTAAAGCAGGAAGGAAAGCGTATCGTCTTTACAAATGGGTGTTTTGATATTATCCATCTGGGACATGTATTGTATTTAAAAAGCGCTAAGGAGTATGGTGACATACTCGTTGTTGGCCTAAACAGCGATAAGTCTGTTAAAATTATTAAAGGTGATAAACGTCCTGTTGTCCCACAGGGAGAGCGGGCCGGAGTTTTATCTTCCATACGGTTTGTTGATTATGTTGTAATCTTTAATGAACCCGACCCGTATAAGATTATTGAAGCTGTAAAGCCGGATGTCCTTGTTAAGGGAGGGGACTGGGCTATTGAAAATATCATTGGCAGGGATATTGTAGAGTCCTCCGGGGGAAAGGTTTACAACATACCCTACATCGAAGGCTCGTCATCAACAAATATTATTGAAGAAATATTGAAAAGATACAGTACAGAATAACCTAATGTTTCCCTTCTCTGAAGTTATAGAAAACATACTTTCCTGTAAAAAAAAGAATCCCCCCTTGCCCCCTTTAGACAAAGGGGGCAAGGGGGGATTTGAGCAATCCCCTAGGAAAAAAATCCAGACTGTTTCAGGTCTATGGGGGTCTTCAAGGGCGCTCTTTTTATCCCTGCTGTTTGAAAAAACACGGGAGTCTTTATTTGTAATTACCCCTTCGCAGGAAAATACAGAGTTATTATTAACAGACCTGAACCTTTTTTCTTCCTGGTTATCAGATAGTATACCTGTGTTTTCTATCCCATTCTGGGAGTTACTTCCATACGATACCATCCCACCGCATCCTGATATTGTTCACAAAAGGATGTCTGCATATAATGCCTTATTAAATGGCGTTCAGGGAATATATATAATCCCGGTTCAGTCAATGATGCAGAGGACGGTCTCTCCTGAATATCTGATAGATGCAGTTATAAATATAAAAACAGGTATGCAGATTGAGAGGGATTATCTTATTGCCCATATGGTCAAATTTGGTTTTGAGCCGGCTGAAGTAGTTACAAACCGTGGTTTCTTCAGTCTTCGCGGTGGTATTGTTGATGTCTTTTCCCATGGGGAGGATTCACCTGTCCGTATTGAATTTTTTGGTGATAGTATTGAGTCCATACGTACATTTGATCCTGATTCACAGAGGACGATTAAAGTAATTGACCAATCTTTAATAATGCCGGCAAAAGACTCTTCTTCTCCAAAAAATTCTTTAATAGATTATATGCCAAATAAGGGTATAACAGTATTTGATGAAATAAGAGAGGTCAATAAGACAGCATCTGAATACTGGAGTCAGATATGGGAAATGTATGGAGATTTGTCAGAACGGAGGCCGGGAATTCCGGAACCTCATGAGTTGTATATTTCCGGAGAGGAAATCTCTGATTTTTTCAATAGGTTAAAATCAGGAATAATAATAGAGCCGCTGATAGTAGAAGATACAATTAATGTATCTATAAGGTCTTCCTCTGATATATTTTTAGACACCAGACGTGACTCCACTCCCTTAAAAACAGCCCTGGAAAAGCTGGACAGTCTAAGAAAAGACTTTACTGTTATCCTTGTATCTCCAACAGAAGGACAGGCACAAAGATTACGGGATGTTATGGAAGAGTATGATATTCCTGCAACGGTTAACCCCCCGGAAGGGTTGTCATCCCTTTTTTCCGATAAGCAGGGAATTATCCCGGTTATAACTACTTATGGCAGTATTTCCTCTGGCTTCATGTCTACTGAAAACTCCCTGCTCCTTATAGCAGAAGAAGAAATTATCGGAAAGAGGGTAAAAAGAAGGTCCTCTCCAAAGCAGAATGCACGTTCTTTTATTTCATCCTTTCAGGACATAAAACCCGGAGACTATGTAGTCCACTTGTACCATGGGGTCGGACAATATGATGGTTTAAAGCGCAAGGCACTGAGCGGCGGAGAAGGGGATTTTTTATCAATACTCTTTGGCGGAGGGGATTATGTTTACGTGCCCGTTGACAGGCTTGACCTTGTTCAAAAATACGTTGGCTCAGAAGGGCATATCCCTCATATTGATAAACTACAGGGTTCAAGATGGGAAACTACCAAAAAGCGTGTGCAAAAGGCTGTAGAAGAAATCGCTGCGGATCTTGTAGAACTATACGCCGCGCGGGAAATCATGGAAGGTTTTTCATTTTCCAATGACAATTATATGCTAAAGGAATTTGAGGCCTCCTTTGAATACGAAGAGACCCCGCATCAACTCTCAGCAATTGAAGATGTTAAAAGGGACATGGAGTCTCAAAAGCCCATGGACCGCCTGATTTGCGGAGATGTGGGATATGGAAAAACAGAAGTTGCTCTCAGGGCCGCCTGTAAGGCTGTAATAAATAACAAACAGGTGGCCGTGCTTGTTCCAACTACCCTGCTGGCTCAACAACATTACCAGACCTTTTCACAAAGATTCGCTGGCTTTCCTGTAAAAGTAGAAATGCTCAGCCGGTTCCGGACAGCACAGGAGCAGAAAGAGATTATAAAGGGACTTGCTGACGGCTCTGTTGATATTGTTATTGGAACTCATGGGTTACTCCAAAAAGGCATAAGCTTCGGTAACCTGGGACTTGTGGTT
>JAHFER010000098.1 GCA_023248365.1 Nitrospirota bacterium | reverse complement strand
GGGAATATCTTAATAATGAATTTTGTTCTATCCGGATTTTTATAACCAAGCAGCGTAACTAATCTTGCGGCAAAAAGCATACGGAATTTGAATCTGATAGGGTCCACTTTATTGGAATGTTTCCAGAAATCTATCCCCCAGTAATATTGAAGGTTGTTGTAAATGCTTTCATATGAATAGACTTCTCTGACAACTTTTTTATAACCATCTTCCAACTCTTCCGGGCTCATCAGGGCAGGTTTAAACACAACATGTCTGGCGTCGTATTTACTCCAGTCTTTGTGTAGTATGCGTCCTTCGGCATCTAATCGTTTGTGCAACTCTGTTCCCGGGAAAGGAGTGAGGATATTGATCAGAGGCATAAGAAGCTTCGCCTCTTTGATGAAATGGATGAGTTCATCAAAGGCTGATATATCATCAAAGTCACTACCCAGGATAAAGGACCCATGAACGAGGATGCCATAGGATTGTATCTTTTTAATAGCATCCAGGTAATTGTAGTGAAGGTTCAGTCTCTTGTTCATGCGTGTCAGGTTTTGGGATGAGACCGACTCCAGACCAATCAGAATTGAGCCGCACCCGCTATCTTTCATTAACCTCAGGAGGTCGTCCTCTTTTGATATATTTATAGATGCCTGGCATGACCAGTTTAAACTGTATGGTTGAAGCGCCCTGAATAATTCAATGGCATACTTCTTATTAGCAATTATATTGTCGTCAGCAAAAAAAATAGACCTTTTCTTGGATTGTGCATTTGTACACCGGAGATCCAGAATCTCTTTTAGAACGATGTCAATCGGTTTATTCCTGATCTTCTGGCCGTCAAAAGCATAGACTGAACAAAATTCACAGGTGAATGGACACCCCTTTGTGGTTTGTACGATGTCGGCTAAATAACGCGTTTGGGACATAAGAGATCGTACAGCGCCGGATGAAGAGTTCAGACTGGCATAGCTTTCAGCCTGATATATCTTCCTAAGTCTATTCTTCCCCGCATCTTCCAGGAGTTCCGCCCAGACGCCTTCAGCCTCCCCAACTACAATTGAATCACAATGCTCCAGTGCCTCTTCCGGACAAAAGGAGGGATGAATCCCGCCAAGTACTGTTTTCACTCCTCTTTTCCTGAAGTTGTCAGCTATCTCATATGCCCTAGTTGCAAACATAGTCCTGACACTAATCCCGACGAGATCCGCATCCCAATTATAGTCAACATCTTCGATGTTCTCATCAAATACACGAATCTCATGCCCGGGCGGGGTCAGCGATATCAGTGTTGGTATAGCTAAAAGGTAGGAAAAGTACTTTCTGGAAAACAGAAAAGACGATATAAACTTTAAGTCGTAAAAACTCGGTTCATTCTTCGATCCGTTTCTTGGAATAATAAGTGCAATCTTCATGACACTAACCTCAACCCTTCTCAGGAAATCATATTCCAAAAAACAGGCATAAGCAACAAATAGTTATTATGCCGGGGCAGTCTGCCTTAAAAAGCTATGACATTATATCACTTGCTTTTGAAATTTCATTGTGATAAAAATTTATCCACCAGATAAAATTAAGGGAGGTGTGTTAATATGGACGAACAGGAAAAGGATGCATTTATAGTAAAGGACAAGAGGCGTTTCACAGAAGGGGCTGAAGACATAAAAGAAGAGTCTAAGAAGGAAACCGGAACCAATGAAACTACTGGTGCACATGCCCAGGCAGGTTCACAGACACATGAACACACGCATGAACATGAAGAAGAGGCGGATGCTCATCCTGTGGAGATCAACTTTGGCACATTTATCTTTTCTTTTGCCAGATCAGCCTTTTTCCATCTTGGGGAGGAGCCTGACCCTGCAACCGGCGAAAAAAAGGTATCCCTTCCTTTTGCTAAGGAGATTATAGATATTTTGGCAATGCTTGAAGAAAAGACAAAGGGGAACCTCACACAGGAAGAGGACCAGTTGCTTAAAAGTCTTCTTTATGCCCTCAGGATGAGGTACGTTGAGGCAGCAGCAAAAAAATAGGAGAAAATAACCACAGAGCACACAGAGAATCCCTCTGTGGTTGTCGAGGTTTAAAGGAGGAAGTTTGAGGAGAAGGATTGCGATTATTGGCTCTATTGTTCTCCTCACTATTGTAGCAGCCTTTATATTAATTCTTCAGAGTACTTACCTTCCTGATAAGATTGAAAAGAAGATTACACCATTAGTTGAAGAGGCCATTGGCCGTCGAATAAAGTTCTCTGATTCGCATATAAATATCTTTCCTTTCTACTGGCAGCTTAATAATGCCAGCCTTATTGATACAAAGACCGGTGATATTTTGCTCAAGGCTAAGGATGTGACAGTTTACATGAGCCTGAGCAGGCTTCTTTTAAATGAGGTCTTAATCAGGGATATTCGTTTCAGAGAACCTATCCTGTCAATAATCAGATACAGTGATGGAAAGACAAACCTGGAGGACCTGTTTCCGGATAAAAAACCCACGAAGTGGGAGGTAATAATAAACAGGATAAGCATTTCAAAAGGTTCAATCCAGCTTAATGACCTCCTTTCATATAAAAACATTATCTTCAGTAATACGGATCTCCTCATACTCCCTGACCTTAAGAAGAAAGAATTCAGTGTAGGTATAACTACTGAAGGAAGTTACAGGGACCAGAATATCTTACGCCAGGGTGTAAAGATAAAAGGTGATGTATCTGTAGATTTTAAAAATAAAGATCTTAGTATGGTTAAGGTATCCGGGTTGAATGTAACTACGCCTACAGGGACCCTGCTTAAAGTAGATGGGATGATGGATGGAGATGGGATGATTGACCTTAATGGAAAAGTTGCACTTTCTCTTACAGAATTATCTGATTTTACAGGTACAAAGAAGGATCTCCAGGGAAAGCTTATTTTTACAGGCAGTGCAAAGGGGCATCTCACTATGCCTGTTGTGGAGGGGAGTTTAACAACTGATAATCTGTCATATGACAAGGTCCACTACGGGAATATAAAGGGGGAATTGTCTTATAAGGAAAGTGTCTTACATTTAACTAAGCTCAGAGGTGAGGTTTTGGATGGGTCTGTAAAAGGAGGCATGGAAATAGATTTCAGGAATAGTATTCCTTCCTACCATTTGCAGATGAAAATAGATAATGCAAGACCTAACAGGGTGATAGCACGATATATGTCTGGCTCAGAGATACCCCTTGAGAAGAATGGGGTGGTAAGCGGTGAGGTAGATGTATGGGGGGATAGTTTTAAAAAAGATATGCTTCAGGGAAAAGGATGGGTTGCATACAAAGACAGTAAGCAGAGCATATCACTGTCTGGTGTGATAAACAAAGGCCTTGGTATTAATGCCGGTATTTCAGGGGAACTGGCGGATATCGCCGATTATTTGCATATCCCGCATTTTCCATTGCAAGGTCTTGCAGCACTCACCGGAGAGATCTCAGGCGCCATTAAGGAGCCTGTAATAAGCGGTAATATAATGATGACTAATGCGGTTGTGAAAGATACCACCTTTGATACTATAACTGCCGGCCTGAGATATTCAGGCGGGGAATTGTTGCTCCAGCCTGTGGTTTTCAGGCGTGCGGATGCGGTTTACAGTTTGTATGGGAGTATACAGTTCCAGTCAGCAGGAGTTAAGGATACACGATTTGACCTCAAAGGCGACATTAGTCATGGGGACCCAAATGATTTTGTGAGGATATTTCATAAAAATATCCCCTTAGAAATGAAAGTAGGCGGTCAGTTAACATTCACCGGAGATACAAAGGATTTTCAGTGGACTTTTGATTTGAAGAGTTCATCCGGTGTTGCTTACAGTCAGGGATTTGATAGCAGTGAGATTGTATTTAAAATTTCAAAGGAGAGGCTCACCTTTGACAGGATAACATTGAGACGTGGAAATAATGTGGCGGAAGGAAAGGGTTGGTTAGGTTTTGGCGGGGATGATAATGGGTCGTTTCATGCAGATATTTCCTCAGAACAATTCAATATTGAACATATTGATCTTCTTAACACGAAGTACACCTTCTTTAAAGGAACCGGGGCATTCCGATTATCTGCAGGCGGTAAGATAGACAATCCTGCAGTAGATATAACCATGCAGATCCCGCACCTTTTTATAAAAGATGCAGACACCGGCCTTGCAGTACTCTCAATATCTAAAGATACAGGGGACATAACTGTAAAGGGACAGGCTGTTAACATGCCTTATGACGGTAGTATTGCATGGGGTAATGATTCAGCATTTAAAATATCAGTTCATCTCTCTGAAAGCGGTCTAAACCCCTTATTAGGACTGATAAGTCCGTCTGTATCTAAGAAGGTATCTGTAAAGGCAACCGGCGAGATGGTTCTGGAAGGTAAGCTAAAAGATCCTGATTCATTTCGCGTTAGTGTAGTCATTTCCAGTTTTAAGGGTATCTACAGTGATTATGCGATAGAAAATGACGGGGAGATAAAGCTTGTTTATGAGAATAACAAACTTACACTGGAATCAGTAAGGATTAAAGGTGACGGGACTTCTTTCAATGTAATAGGAACCCTTGGTTCTAACGGGGACAACAGTATATTTATTAACGGAGAAACAGACCTGAGACTGCTCTCTATCTTTACTCCTGAGATAAAGTACAGTAAGGGTAATGCCTCTATAGCCTTTCTCATAACCGGAGATATTGCAGACCCTTATGTACAGGGAGGGCTGGCCATAAAGGATGGTACTGTAAGGAGTACCACTTTAAGGCAGACACTTGAGAATGTAGACATCGCAATATTTTTCAACGGCCGTGAGATCATACTTGAGTCAATGCACGGTGTTATCGGCGGGGGAGGGATAAACGGTTCCGGCAAGCTGGAGATGAAAGACCTGAATATTAAAGAATTTGATTTTGTTCTTGAGATTGCTGATGCCACATTCCGTTATCCTGAGGGGCTTGAGTCGAGGTTAGACGGGACATTTGTCTTTCAGGGTACGCAGAAGTCTAAGGGGATTAGGGGAGAGATAAGTATAAAAAAGGTTACTTATGACAAAAATATAAATCTGAGAACAATGCTCCTTGAGATTCAGAAAAAAAAGGTAAAGATTGATCAACCTGTTCCGGTATTTGGTAATACTGACCTGAATATTCATATAGGCGGAAAAAAGGACATATGGATAAATAATAACCTTGCAAAGGTTCCCCTTGAGGCAGACATATTCCTCAGGGGGACGATTGATCATCCGCTGCTGTTTGGAAGAGTAGAGGCCAGGGATGGGACATTCTCCTTTAGCAGGAATATTTTTAAGGTAATTTCAGCAACAGCGGATTTTGCAAACCCTAATACTATAAAGCCGGTTCTTGATATTCATGCTACTACAGAGGTCAAGACATACAAGATAGATTTGAGGCTTACAGGAACAATGGATAGATTTAACCTATCCTTAAGTTCAGATCCAGCTCTCAATGAGACGGATATCCTTGCCCTCATGACTGTCGGGCAGACCGCCTCAGAGACAGCAGATACAATGAAAGCGGTTGGTACAGTAGAGGCAACGGCATTTCTTACAGCCCCAATTCAGGAAAAACTTGAAGGCACATTTCAGGACATTATAAAAGTGGACAGATTTCAGGTAGAGCCTTATTATTCCAACACCGCTGCTTCAGGAGGGGCACGTCTTACAGTTGGTAAAAAAATGCTGGATGACAGACTGTATGTTACGTACACTACAGGGATTACCACGGTGGAAGAGTTGATAAAACTGGAATATCTGCTTGGCAAAAATGTCTTTTTAGTCGGAGAAAAAGACGAGCAGGGAAGGTTGAGCAGCGATATTAAGTTCAGGTTCGAATTCAGATGAACCGGCGATGAAAAATACCCATCTGCAGCGTCAGGACTGCGGATTCTGCGCCTCAACGTACAGGAAGTACGCCTCGGCTTGAACCCTTGTCCTTCCTTGCACCTGGGCATTTTTGATCGCCGGCTTGGTAAAGCATGTGAAATATCTTATTCATATATTGACAGTTATCATAATAGTTTTCTTCTCATCGTATGCCTGTGCTCAGGATGATATGAGCGGGTTTGCAGGCAGGAAGATCAATTCTATCAGGACAATTTCCACATCAGGTCTCACAGAAAAAAGTATAGAAAATGTGTGTACAATAAAGGCCGGCGACAGGTTTTCTTCCGGCGCTATCAGGGAATGTGTAATATCTTTCTATCAAAAGGGGATTTTTAAGGATGTTCTGGTAGATGCATCAGATGAGAGGGATGGGGTTATGCTCCAGTTCACTTTTATTGAGAAGGTAAAGGTAGGGGCGATAAAGATAGAAGGACATGATTATTTTTCAGCAAAAAAGATTATGGCTATTGCCGGGGTTAGAATTGGAGATGAACTGACAGGGACGGTGCCAGGTGATGTAAGAGACCATGTACTTGATTTTTACAAAGGCAATGGGTTCTT
>JAHFER010000097.1 GCA_023248365.1 Nitrospirota bacterium | reverse complement strand
AAAAATATTATTTTTTATATATCTTAATTCCTTGCTCTGTGCCACTGTGTCTCTGTGGTTAGAAAATATTTTATAAAATGAAAGAGTTAGAAACACTACAAGAGAAGGCTGAGAAGGTAAGATTTATTCTGCTTGATGTAGACGGCATTCTTACAGACGGCAGGATTATAATAGATAGTAATGGTAATGAGCTTAAAGCCTTTCATGTCCATGACGGGCATGGTATTTATCTTTTGAAAAGGTCAGGTATAGAGGTTGGAATAATTTCAGGAAGATATTCCAAATCAGTTGAATACAGGGCAAAGGAACTAAAGATCGAAGAGGTGCATCAGGGTATTCACGATAAGGTTGGTGTGTACATTAATATTAAGTCCAGATATAATTTATCAGACGAGCAGTTTGCCTTTATGGGCGATGACCTTATAGATATTCCTCTCCTTCAAACAGTCGGCTTCTCTGCTACTGCCTCTGATGCCATAGAGGAAGTAAGGGACACATCTGATATGGTAACTAAAAAACGGGGAGGGGACGGGGCTGTGCGCGAGGTAATTGACTTCATTCTAAAGATGAAGGGTAAAAGTTGAATCTCCCCAACTTCCTATCTATCATTCGTATATTATTTATACCATTCTTTATAATTGTCTTTAATTCGCCTTCCCATTCCATGTCATTTTGGGCGGCTATTATATTTTCAATAGCATCAATAACAGACTGGCTTGACGGCTATCTTGCAAGGAAATGGCAACAGGTTTCATTATCAGGTAAATTCCTTGATCCGGTTGCAGACAAACTCCTTATCCTTTCTGCACTTATTATGCTTGTAGAATTCAGAAGGGTTGCAGCGTGGATTGCTATTGTAATAATAGGGAGGGAACTTGCAATAACTGGTTTAAGGGCAATCGCAGCCTCCATAGGCATTGTTATCGAGGCAAAGGAGATGGGAAAATTCAAAACAGTAGTACAAATTCTTGCAATTATTCTCCTTATCCTTAATTATCCTGTTATAATATTTGAAAGATCATTAGACTTACACCTGTTCGGCACAGTGGGTCTCTGGCTTGCTGCAATCTTATCTCTTATCTCGGCCTTTGATTATTTTTACAAATTTTGGAATAATTTTAAGGAACAGAAAACCTTTTAATCAGTTTTTCTTATGCAAAATTTTTATTTTAATAAATTATTGCTAACAGTTATCAGCTATTTTGTTGGGGCGATACCATGTGGTCTTATTACTGCTATGGTTATGGGGGCAGGGGATATAAGAACTATGGGGAGCGGAAATATCGGAGCTACGAATGTGCTGAGAACAACAGGTAAACTCGGCGGGGCTATTACACTATTGCTTGATGCTTTGAAAGGATTTATCCCTGTTTTAATCGCAAAGTTTCTGTGGGGTATGGATTTCTGGACATTTGCGATAGCCTTTGCCGCTGTCGTTGGACACAACTTTCCTGTTTACCTGAAATTTAAAGGAGGAAAGGGTGTTGCAACAAGTTTCGGTGTACTGGTTGCCTTATGGCCTGTTGTTGGATTAATTACCCTTGGAATCTGGATCGTAAGTATTGCCAAATGGAAATATTCTTCACTTGGGGCATTGATTTCCTTTGCATTACTACCGATTGTAGTCCTACTATGGGAAAAATCCATTCCATACTTAATATTTTCAATTCTAATTTCTATGATGATATATATACGCCATATTGGTAACATAAAGAGGCTTATTGCAGGGGAAGAAAAGCGGGTTGGAGGGAATAAGAGCAGCTCAGCCATTCTTTTAATAATCCTCCTTCTTTTATCATCCAATGTATTTGCTCAGGTCAATACATCGTTTGATAACTCTAAATCAATTCAGACCAATGTGACGCCGCTGTTAGTAAGAGAAGGTTATATTAAAATTGAAAACGACCAGGTTGAAGAGGCTTATAAGATAGGAGTCAGGGCAAAAGAATTGTCTCCTGACTATGCCCCTGTATATTATCTTACAGCAAGATCCCTCATAAGGATGTCTAAAATATTTCCGGCCATTTCAGAATACATAGACGGTGTAAGGGTTTCTTTTAAGGATTTCTGGACTTTATTTAATCTGGCAGGACGGGTATATACTGTTCTTACAATCTCACTCACATTGACATCATTGACCATTTTGTTCGCCTGGCTGCTAAGGATATTGCCGGTTTTTAATCATACATTCAGGGAAAACACATCTAAATTTATTGATAATTCTCTCCGTCCTTTTTTCTTCGGAACAATAATAGTCCTGCCGGCAATATTTGGTATTGGTTGGTTTGTAGTTTTTTGGATTACCTGTATTTGGCTTTATTTAACAAAAAAAGAAAGGGTAGTTGCTGTTATAATTCTCGTTTTTTTTCTATCTCTGCCGGTAACGCTGAAATATAACGCTATATTCCTTACAGGGCATGAAAATATGACCCTTCAGGGATTAATTGCAGCAGATAAGGGCATGGAAGACACTGACCTTTTGATAAGCCTGAAAAAGCAATACAATAATGCCACGGATAATCCTTACCTCCCCTTAAGTATCGCAACAATAATGTATAAGGGAGGAAATTTCAACGGGGCAATTGAGTATTATAATAAGCAGCTTGTTTCAGATCAAAAGAGTATAAGGAGGATTGCATTAAATAATCTTGGGAATATATTTTTTAAAAGCGGTAATTATGGTAAAGCGATTGAATATTACAAGGCGGCTGAGAAAGAAGCACCAGAATCTGCAATCCCCCCATTTAACCTGAGTCAGGCATTTAGAGAAAAACTGATGTTTGAAGAGGCGGACCAGGCATATAAGACAGCAAGAAATATTAATATTCAGGATGCCGAAAAGTTCTCCACAATCATAACTAAAGGTGGCGCACATGTAATGGATTATCCGTTAAGTAAAGATGAATTGTGGCATGTTGCACTTCAACCCAATAATTATTCAAGATTACTTTCGAGCATTATACTGCAAGGAATCTTCAGGATTTCCGGAGACAGATTACATATTCTTGGTTTTAGTATTATGATTATTCTTACAATTCTTTCATATGTCAAACCAGTGACTCCAATGGCATATCATTGTCCTGAATGTAATCGTATTGTATGCGGGTACTGTACAGGATCAAAAGTTTTCGGCGGCTTGTGCCGGGAATGCAGAAGAAACGATGAAAAAGAGGGTGTTGCACCCGGAGGCATGAATAAACGGTGGTCGTTTCTTCTGCCAGGTTTATGGCATATATACAAAGGCAAATCCTCCCCTGGTATTATTATGAACATCATCTTCTTTATAGGACTCACAGTTTTTATCTCAGGAAATTTAAGCGATACATGGTACATTGCCTATTATTTTCCATCTAAATTTTACCTCACAGGAATATTTCTTATCTGCACTTCATATTTGATGCTATTGTTTAACCTTAAATATATAAGGGTACGGTTTAATTAAAATGTCTTTAGAAGGCTCTATAAAAGATTTTGGAATTGCTGATATTCTTCAGCTTATTAATCTTCAGAAGAAGAGCGGAATGCTTACCGTTCAAAATGAAGAGGAATCTGTAACTATCAATTTTTACAACGGGGAGATAGTATACGCCCTTTCTGTAAAAATGGGAGAAAATGAGAAGATCGGAAGACTTTTGATTAGCTCCGGAAAGTTAACTGAAAAGGAATTAGAAGATGCACTTCTTGTGCAGGAGAATACGGGTGAAAAGATTGGGCACATACTCGTTGCAAGCGGCAATATTTCTAAAGAAGTTCTGCAAAATGTGTTACAAATCCAGATAAAAGATGTAATCTTTAAATTATTCAGGTGGAAAGACGGCAGGTATAAGTTTGATGCACACCAGATAGAATTTGAAAAGGAATACCAGATACCAATTTCAACTGGTTTCATACTTATGGAAGGTATACGGATGTTGGATGAATGGCCTGATATAGAGGGCCTGATACCAACGGATAATATAATTTTTTCTCAAAGTAATAAAGGAGAAGAGTCAGAGAAATTATTTTCTTCATTAGGAACTGAAGAAATAAATATTTTTAATCTCGTTGATGGCCAGAGAGATGTGAAGTCAATAATTCAGATGGTCAATTTGACTGAATTTGAGGTCTATAAAACTCTTGCAGCATTGAAATTTGCAGGTCTTATTTCAGAGACTTCTTTATCTTATGCACCTGGAATCCAGAAGGTTGAAGAAGTACCGGATGTCCATCCTTCAAACGAAATTTGGGAGGGAACAACTCCTGTCCCATCGCAATTTGCGGATGAATATCTTATGAGCGAGGCGCTCACAAAGGATGATGAAAATGAGCGGGACAAGAATGTCCCGCCTATCGTTGATACATATGTGGATAGGCCTGGTGATAAATATGGGGATAGTCGGGGTTTTCTTACCCCGCCGGAAGGATTTTCGGATGAAACACTTGAAAAAGGACGTTTATGGACCGTTTTTCAGGTTGCCATTCTTACATTTATCGTGAGCTTTGTTTATTCCCTTTTTCCAATTGGAGAAATGGGCGGAATAAACAATTTTGTCGCCGCAGTAGATACATTAAAAAAAATATCAGCAGAAAAGGATTTGAATTATCTAAGAGTTGCAATAAAATATCACCAAATAGTAAAAGGAACGCTCCCCAGCTCCCTTGAGGTCCTTTACAGGGAACACTTTATTAAAGAAGGTATGATAAAGGACCCCTGGGGTAATAAATTTATTTTCGAGTTATTACCTGAGGGGTACAGTCTCTACAGCAGTGGACAGGACGGGTTACCTGGTTCAGGTGATGACATAATTAAGCATTAGCAATGCAGTTAATATCCGGACTTATCCTCCAGTTCAATATCCAGGGTTTTAAGTCTTTCGATGCTAAGTTTTAATTTTTTATTCTCGCGTTTAAGATGCTCAATCTCCTGATGCGTTTCACTTTTGAAATCCCTCTCAAGTCTTATTCTTATTATCATTTCAAGTAGAGGATAAGATTGTAAGGCCCACAGGCTGTCAGGGTACTCTCTCTCTAATCGTTCAAGTAATTTCCGTGAGTTATCTAATTTCTCAGCATCAGGAGAACTGCTTAAATAAATAATGGCCAGCCTGAACATCGCCTCATCTGTAACATCCGGAACACCTTTTTCATTTGTGATTTCTTTGAGAAGTTTTATAGCAGGCAGTCTCTTGCCATGCTTTAGCAAGTCCTTTGCAGAGGCGAGCTTTGACTGTTGATTGAAATTATGCAGTGTTCCTGCACAACCATAAGGCAGAGATAACAAAAGAATTAAAAAAATATATTTCAGTTCAATTCTCATAGAGTATCCATGTTGCGGCTTATAAAATAGTTGCTGCCTTCTACTCCTTTTACATATTCTTTTATTTTTGCAGCGGCCATGGCAACCTCAACGGCTGATGGATACTCCTCATTACTACAAATTATTACAGCAATGGAAATGGTCATAATTGGGAAAATCCTTTTCACTCCGTACCGGTCTAATCCCTCTATTGCACCTCTCTCAATATCTCCTTTTGTGTAGTGTGCAGTAATCATATCACCAAACTCCTTTATTATGCTATCGCATACATTTTTTACATCCTCTGTTGAAATTACTGCAACATAATCGTCACCGCCAATGTGCCCTGCAAATCCGTCTGTGCCTGCATACTGTTTAACAGCATCATGAATAATCTCTCCTGTCAGCTTAATGACTTCACTTGCTTTGATATATCCATAACGATCGTTGTATGCCTTGAAATTATCAAGATCTGCATAACAAACAGCAAAGGGGAGTTTACTGGAAAGCCTCATGTTTATAGTGCGTTCTATCGCCCTATTGCCAGGGAGTCTTGTCAATGGATTGGCATCAAGACAAATCTGCTCAAATGTCTTTAACTTTAATGCCATGGAGGAGAAATCCCTGGCAAGTTCTCCAATTTCATCCCTTACAGGGATTTCAGGGTCATAGTCAAAGTTTCCCTCAGCTATCCTCATTGTCGCTTTTTGAAGCTTCTTTATTGAAGATACAAGGTTATAAGTTAAGATGGCTGCTGCAACGATAGCCAGAGTAAGGCCTGTAAATGCAAGCAGGATAGTCCATGTGATTGTTGAACTATGCTCCCGGTCAGCATATTCAAGTTTTGACTTTAGCAAACCCTCCTGGACATTAAACAGGGTATTGATAGTGTCAGTAACATCATCTGCTGCTTCTTTTAACAACTGTATATTTTCATGTTCTCCATCGAACATATGCCTCACCACAGTGAGGAATAGCTTATGACTGTTTTGAAGAGGTTTTAAATCCAGTTCCTTTCCTGCTTGCTCAAGTTCCAGCAAGTTCTTATTAAATTCCAATACTCTTTGTTCAAATAGTTTCTTAAACTCCGGTCGTTTTAAAATGACATATTTACCCGCGGTTCTTTCCTGCGCCTGAATAGACCCGCTTAATTTGTGAATA
>JAHFER010000096.1:1754-6563 GCA_023248365.1 Nitrospirota bacterium | reverse complement strand
ATATGCCTTTTCCGCATTTATGTAGAGAGGATTGGAGAGGGCAGCCTTATAGGATTCTATTGCATCATTGAACCTGCCTGTCTTTTCATAGGCAAAACCTAGATTATTCGCTGCCTCTGAGAAATTCCTGTCAATGCTCAGGGCCTTCTGAAAATGCTCTATTGCCTTTGTATAATCTTCGAGCTTGAGCAGGTAAATAAGGCCGATTGCATCGTGTACTTCTTTATCGCGAGGGTTGAGTTCGAGGGCCTTCTGGAATTCAACAAATGCCGGCTGTATATTATTGTCATTAAGGTATGACAGGCCCATCTGATAATGGGCTGCAGCCTTCTGTATGCTCTCATTACCGGTAGTTGCACATGCACATACGATAAAGAGTGCCACTGCAGACAACAATGTCGCTTTGGCAACAGGCTCTGGTCTCTTCATATCATTAGTAAAATTATCAGAAAGTATCATACAAGTAAAGAAAAAAATTTGATCCATAAATACGGAATCTACAGCAGTTCTTTTAGAACATCCTGTGCAAATGGTAAAGCCCCTGAACTTTTTAAACCTTTAAGGCTAATCTCAAAACCGTCCTTTTGGAAACGGATGCCAGTGAAATTTTTTTGGAGGGCAAGGATCTTTTCAGGTACCACAGAGGTGTCTTTGGAAAAAGCAAATCTGATCCTGTCATCTGATTCTGTGATATTTGTGATCAACAGTTTCTTTGCCTTAATCTTCAGCTTCATAATATCCAAAAGCCTTTTTACTTCTTCCGGCAGGGGCCCGAAACGGTCTGCCATCTCTGATTCGATGTCCTTCAGATCATCGGCATTTCTCGCATTTGCAATTCGTCTGTATATGCTCAAGCGAATGGTTATATCTTCAATATATCCTTCGGGAATAAATGCAGAGACGGCAAGGCTGACGGTTGTTTCAGCCTCTTCCGCTATCTCTATACCCTTTAACTCAGCCACAGCCCTCTCAAGCATCTCAACATACATGTCAAACCCCACTGCGTGGATGTGGCCTGATTGCTGGTGGCCAAGGAGATTCCCTGCACCCCTTATTTCCATGTCTTTCATCGCAAGCATGAATCCTGCGCCGAGGAAACTCATATCCTTTAAGGCCTGGAGCCTCTTCTTTGCCTCTTCGCTGATAATATCTTCTCCGGGTATGAGAAAATATGCATAGGCCCTTACATTGCTTCTGCCGACGCGGCCCCTTAACTGATAGAGGTCAGCGAGCCCCATCTTGTCAGCCCTGTTTATAATGATGGTGTTAGCAGTGGGTATATCTATCCCGGAGCCTATGATATTTGTTGATAGCAGAACATCTATCTCTCTCCTGACGAACCTGAGCATTATGTCCTCGATCTTTCTGCCAGGCATCTGGCCATGGACAACAGCAATCCTCTTGTCAGGAAGAAGCCTTATCAGCAGATCAGCCATTTTCTGTATGTCGAATATGAAATTATGGACAAAGAGCACCTGCCCGTTCCTCCGGACTTCCCTTTCTATTGCTTCCTTTATCAGGTCATCGTTAAAGACAGAGACTATGCTCCTTACAGCGAGTCGCTCCTCAGGCGGGGTCTCGATGAGGCTCATTGGCCTGATGCCTGACAAAGCCATCTGTAGAGTCCTTGGTATAGGGGTCGCTGTCATGCTGAGTATATCAACTCCCTTTGAGAGTTCCTTCATCCTTTCCTTCTGGGCAACGCCAAATCTGTGCTCTTCGTCTATTACAAGCAAGCCCATGTTACTGAAGGATATATCCTTTCTTAGAAGGCCATGGGTCCCGATGATAATGTCTATCTCGCCCTTTCCAAGGTTTCTGACTGTCAGGTCTTGTTCCCTTTTGGGCTTGAACCTGCTCAGGTAATCTATCCTTACAGGAAAGGCTGAGAACCTGCTTTTGAATGTCAGGTAATGCTGCTCGCAAAGGATTGTAGTCGGCACGAGTACCGCGGCCTGTTTGTTGTCATAGACAGCCTTGAATGCCGCCCTCATAGCCACCTCTGTCTTTCCATATCCAACATCGCCGCACACCAGCCTGTCCATCGGTCTTTCAGACTCCATGTCTGACTCGATGTCTTTTATTGCCTTTATCTGGTCAGGTGTTTCCTCATAGGGGAAGAAATCATAGAACTCTTTGTGCATCTCGGTATCAGGACTGAAGGCAAATCCCCTTGATACCTCTCTTTCAGCGTAAAGATTAAGGAGCCTCTCTGCCATCTCCTTTACAGCCTTCCTGACCTTCTCTTTTCTTCTCTGCCATGTCTTTCCGCCGAGCCTGTCAATAGACGGCAGTACTCCCTCCTCTGCGCGATATTTCTTTATCCTGTCTATGTAGTAAAGGGGTATATAGAGCCTGTCACCGCCGGTGTATTCGAGCACAATCAGTTCGCTCTCTGTATCTCCTGTCCTTTGCTTCTGGATAGAGATGAAGTTGCCGATTCCATGGTCTTTGTGGACTATATAATCGCCGGGTGCAAGGTCATCTATTGTTGCGAGAAGCCGTGATACCTTCGATTGCTTTAAAGGCCTGTAAGAGGGTCTTTCTCCAAACAGCTCTCTTTCGGTAAGGACAATAAGGCCGGGGATGAAGAAACCAGATGACAGATTTCCCCTGACTATCGCAACCGCGCCTTTATAATTTATGACCTCTCCTGATTCCATTATTGGAGCAATTACACCATCATCAAATAGTATGTCCTTTACCCTTTCAGCCTGCCCTTCCGAAGATGAGACGATTATTATAAAGGTATCCTGGGTCAATGGCCTTAGTACGCGTGAGATGTCATGGAGAGATTTCCTTTCATCAGGGTATATACCTATGCCCCTCATTGAAAGAACCCCTGCATCCAGCCCTTCACCCTTAAAATCAAACCTTGACAGAAAAACTGTTGTGTCGCCATAGGATTGTCCCTTTGAAGGGTCAATGAGGAAAAGCCTTGCGTCAGTTGCAGAGGTTATTTTACAGTCAGTAAGAGGCTCTGTTGCAGGAAGAAGTACAAATTTATCCAGCTTTTTTACGGACCTCTGGGATTCTATTTCAAAGAATTTTATGCTCTCCACCTCGTCGCCAAAGAATTCTATTCTTAAAGGGGTATCTGTTGATGAAGGGAAGATGTCTATCAGCCAGCCCTTAGCACTGTATTCGCCGCTTTCAACCACAATTGAGACTTTTTTGTAACCAAGGTTTTTCAGCTTCAGCTCAAGGGAGTCTCTTTCGATCTCTTTGCCGGTTTCAAAATAAAGAGAATCTTTGTTTAAGCCCTCATGTGACCATACAGGGGACGCAAGACCATTTGCAGATGTGACTACAGAGTCTCCCCCTCTTATCCTGTAGGCTACATCTGCCCTCTCCCCTGAGGTTTCAGGGCCGTTAGGTTCCGGCAGGAAAAAAACCTGCCTGTTATCCCCTGTTATTGATTTGAAAAATATTATATCCTTATAAAGCCTTGCTGCTGCCTCTTCTGTCTGTTCAACGGCAATAAAAGGTTTGTCCTGAAGACAGAGAAAGAGTGCTACTGATGAGCCTGGCATATTGTAAATGCGGGATGCGGCAGAAGGTATTACATAAAAGAAAGATTGAATAGCTTCTTGCAGCCCTTTTGGATTACTGATTTTGCTTAAGACCATTTAATTAATAGGTAATTATAAAGGTTTTGCCACCAAATAACAAAGATACTTAGTCAGCATATCAAATACCGGCTGTCTTGCATTATTATACCGAAATTCCATTTTTCTAAGATAGAAAAGGAAGTCGAACTTGTCAAAAGGGAGAATTTTGTTTTCTTAATGTATCTTTGTATTCTTTAAGCTGCCTAATTACCTCTTCCTCGGATATAGCTCCTATCTTGACCAAGGCTTCCCCAAAGAACAAATGTGAATCACTTTGTTCTCCTAAAAGATCATCCACTTGCTCCCTCGTTAAATACTTTTCTTTAATTGCAATCTCACCAAATCTATCATCTACTTGTTCCTGTATTACTAATATCCTGAGAATATCGTCGTCTGTAAGCAGCCCTTTTTGTTTAGCCAGTTCTCCAAACGGTCTGTTATTTTTTATCTGGAGTATTCTTGCATTAATAACATCTTCCATTGTTATAATGCCTTTTTCTATGAGGTATTTTCCAAAACTATAACGTTTATTCATAACTCATAATATACACGTTGAATATTACTCGTTGCAATATCAAAAAGTCATGATTTTGTCAGGATCACTGAATTATATGATCGGGGAATGCCTCTGGATATTCCGGCGGCAGAGTCGCTATTTTCCGAGCCTTTTTATCCTTTCGATTATTTTTGTGGTGGAGATTCCTTTGATGTAAGGCAGGCTGCAGGTTTCAGGGACAATATCAGAGCCTATTATATCCTCCTTCTTCCAATCCCCGCCTTTTACGAGCATATCTGGTTTCAGAAACTTTATCAATTCATAGGGTGTATCTTCATCGAAGGCTGTTACATAATCAACCATATCGAGATGGGCAAGCACCTCTGCCCTCTGGGACTCAGGCATTACCGGTCTTCCCTGCTTTAATCTTGACACAGAATTGTCCGAGTTAATAGCAACAACAAGGACATCACCGAGTTCCTTTGCTTTTACCAGGTATCTTATATGTCCTGCGTGTATCAGATCAAAGCAGCCATTGGTAAATACTACCCCTTTACCCTCAGCCCTCAGTCTATCCGTTTCTCTTTTTAATTCATCCCAGCTAAGAATTTTGCCCATATTTTACATATAGTAAGTAGTAAAAAATCTTCTGTGGCTCTGTTTTCTACCTACTCCATACTACCTACTATTTACTGTTGTGAC
>JAHFER010000096.1:0-1744 GCA_023248365.1 Nitrospirota bacterium | reverse complement strand
TTTTAGTAGGCAGTAGGTAGTATGTAGTAGATAACAAAGAAATAAAACATGTTTTTAATACACGGACTTATTTGCTATTCACCCCATACTACCTACTCCATACTACCTACTATTTACTGTTGTGACAACATCTCCCTTGCCTTCAATATAATGTCTCTCTCGCCTTTATAAGTTATTTTCAATAATGCCTCTTCCATGGGAAACCATTCTGCATTGTCAACCTCCCAGTTATGGTCATCAGTGTTTCCACTTATGTACTCCAATAAATAAAAATGCACGGTCTTTCTGCACTTTGCGTTGTCTTCTTTTATGAAGTACCAGTATGAAATATTACCTATCTTTTTTATAGCCCTGCCTGTCAGGCCCGTCTCTTCTCTAACCTCCCTTACAGCAGTATCTAATGGAGTCTCTCCTTTTTCAATAATACCTTTTGGGAGGCACCAAACCTTGCCGCCTTTCACTGCCACAAGCGTTATCTCTATGTCCTTGTCAGCATTTCTGAATATGACACCGCCTGAGGATTCCTGTGTCTTTATTGTTGCTGGCTTCATTGGGGTATTGTTTTACCGGTAATAAGCCTCATTATATCATTGTAAAAGGCAAAGACCATCAGAAATATTATTATTGCCAGTCCCACCTTTTGAGCAATCATTATTGCCTTATCGCTTAAAGGCCTCCTTCTGACAGCCTCGATGCCGAGAAATAGTATATGCCCGCCGTCAAGAATGGGGATTGGCAGCAGGTTAAGTATGCCGAGATTAATGCTGATGACTGCCATGAATGTAAAGAAGCTTAAGGGGCCCTGCGCTGCCTGCTGGCCGGCCATCTGGAATATAAGTATGGGCCCTCCTATTGTCTCTGCAGGAATAATACGCTGGATCAGTTTCACTATTGAGACGAGTGTTAGCTCTGAAAGTTCCCATGTCTTTATAATGCCCCGGACAACAGCACCTGCAGGCGTCTGTTTTTCTATCGATACCTTACCAGAAGGTTTAATGCCGATAAGTCCAACCTCTTTATTCTCTCCAAAGATATTGGGCGTTGCCTTTTTTTCAGGTGTTATAGGCATATCTATGATATCTGTACCCCTTTTTATTTTAAACCTAAGTGTTATTCGAGGACTCTTGTTTATAATCCCTGCCATATCTTCCCACCGCCTTATGGATTTTCCGTTAATCTCTGTTATAGCGTCACCTTTAACAAGACCTGCAGAGGCTGCAGGTGAGTTAGGAAGGACTTCTCCAACCTCTGGCAGGAGGGTCGGAACCCCTGAAAGGTACATGAACATGAAGAGTATGGCTGCAAAGATGATGTTAAAAACAGGGCCTGAGATCACGATAGATAGTCTCTTCCATACGGATTGAAAATTGTATGCCCTTGTTTTTTCATCCTCTGAGATCTCATCGCCACGTTCTTCTCCGAGCATCTTCACATAGCCACCAAGGGGCACAGCTGATATTACATATTCAGTCTCTCCGATTTTTTTCCCTAAAATCCTTGGGCCGAAGCCGAGAGAAAATTTCAGCACCTTTACATTCATGAGTTTGGCAAAGATAAAATGGCCGAGCTCATGCACGAATATAAGAATGCCAAGCAGTATTATAGCGGATAAAAAAGTCATCATCTCTCCCTTGGTTTAATAGGGAAAATTAAAAATCTGAGCTTAGATATGTTGTTTTTTAAATTTTGCATTTTTTAATGTATCCCTCTGCCTTTTCCCGCGTCCACCTGTCAGCGTCAATAA
>JAHFER010000095.1 GCA_023248365.1 Nitrospirota bacterium | reverse complement strand
ATCAGGATATTTTCAGGGCATCAGACGGGGTACACCGTACATGGCTAAAAATCAGGATGAGGCATCTTTCATTACTGAAAAAGATTTCTATCCTTACTAATCCTCTTCACTGGACTGTCAGATTTTTTGACTGGTTTATATTTACCCGCCATGCCTATAAAAAGATTATTGCCCCTTCAGAGTTTATAAAAAAGGATATTATGGATAATTACGGAGTGGCTGAAAAAGATATTCATGTAGTTTATAATGGTGTAGACCTTGAACGTTTTAATCCTGAAAATAAAAAACACTATCGCATGCCAATACGGAAAGAGTTTGGTTATAACGAAGATGATTATCTTCTTCTTTATGTGGGTACTGGTTTTGAGAGAAAGGGGCTGAGGTGTGCTATTGAGGCGCTGAGCCGCTTGCCTAAGGAAACAAAACTCCTTGTCATTGGCAAGGGGCGTCTGGGATTCTATCGTAAGCTCGCAGAGAAACATAAAGTCTTGTCACGTATCAAATTTCTTGGGCCTGTGGATGGAGTTGAAAAATACTATGCAGCCTCTGACGTACTTGTTCTGCCTACGTTGTACGAGCCAATGGCAAATGTTATTCTTGAGGCCCTGGCAACAGGGATACCGGTTATTACAAGCAGGGATTGCGGGAATGCAGAGATAATAACAGAAGGGAAGGATGGCTGGATTATAAATAACCCGGCAGATTCTAAGGAGATAGCAACAAAGATTGCGAATGCGATGCGGATAGTAAGGAATCCGGAGATATGCCTGTCTGCCAGGAAAAAGGCATCTGAGTTTACACTTGAAAGAATGATACAGAATATGATGAAAGTGATATTTCTTTGAAACTCTAATGACACTATCTATCTTTATAGTTTACGAAACAGTGATGATTAATCTCCATTCAGCCTTCGCTGTAAAAAGCAGGAGACTAAGTCAATGAATACAGTTCACCTTGTATATCCATCCGGGCCGGCCATTTACACACCTTTTGCTATTGGCCGAGAGTTATCCGAACGTCTTAGCAGGAATTACGAGGTTCAGATACACCATCACCGTGCGACCTATACCATCCACCCTGAACCGGGGGACGTACTGCTTGGGCACCCTCATTGGGACCCTTCTGCGGTCTTTAACAGCAGCGTACGTGAGCCAGGCTGGCGCAGAAGGTTGTGTCTGCATCCGTTTGCTCCTGGCGATCCCAAGCAGGTTGCTCACTTAGATAAGGTGCTTCCGCACTGCGATCTTTTCCTCGCAATTACCGGTTCTTATTGGATCAAAGCCTTGCCCCATACTCACTGCCGGCACTTCGTGCCTAAAGTAGTTCATTTGGATTTGGCAGTTAACAGGGAACATTTTCCGCGTGTTAAAACAACATTTAATCCGCCGGGACAACGGCAATTTGTTTATATTGGAAATCATCCATGGTACAAAAACCTTGGATATCTGGATTCCATTGCAATGCGTATGCCGCACATTAAGTTTTCCTGGATTGGTTCTACCAAGAAACGTTATCGCCACCTTAGTCAACTTGGCCGGTATGACTTTTCTGACCCTGCGGCCCGGAATCTGCTAAGGAACTTTGATTTTCTTATTACCGTTGGTAATGCTGATGCTAATCCCACAACCATTATTGAGTCCATGGCCTGGGGTCTTATTCCAATCTGTACACCGCAGAGCGGTTATGAAGGTGTAGAAGGAATCGTAAATATTCCATTGAATAATATAGAGAGAGCCTGCAAAATAATAGAAATAATGCAACAGGAGGATGCCGGGAGGTTATACGCATGGCAGGCATCGAACTGGCATCTTATTGATACTCATTTTACCTGGGACCGTTTTGCATCTCAAGTCCTCGATGCTATTGAGTCCGATGCATCTCCGGAAATGAACAAACCAACCTGGCAGGATCAAATAGTTTTAACATGGAACCGGATACATTCACCACTTTCGATATGGCATCCGCGTAAATTACTTCGCCGTATCCGCTCCAGACTGGGGTGGAAGAAATAGTATTAACGACTGTTCAGATATATGAAATTATTAATATTAACATTCGGCGGGCCGGATACAGCAAGCACGAAGTTCAGGATTCTCCAGTATCGGGATCTTTTTAAGTCTGCAGGGATAGAATTATATTGTGTTCCGGCTAAAGAGTTTAGGGATTTCAACAAACTTCAGGATTATGATACAGTTCTTTTGCAAAAAACACTCCTGCCTGTCCTTAGGCTCAGGCAGATACGCCTTGGGTCAAAACGACTTATATATGATTCCGATGATCTTATCTGGTTGAGTCCCCGGAAAAAGCACAGCTTGATTACAAGACTGCGAATCAGGGTAAGACTGCGCGCCCTTGCACGGTTCACTGACTTGTGTATCGCTGCCAACGGTGTCATAGCCGGCGAATTAGCCGCCTATGGCGCTGCAACTGCAGTAGTGCCAATGTCGCTGGATGGATGCATATGGCAGGATGTGCACAGATCCGGTTCTCTGCTCACTATTGGCTGGTCCGGCGCTCCTAAGAACCTGGTTTTTGTCAGGCAGATTCTTCCGGAGCTTATTAATGTACAGCGCCGTTTTCCTGAAGTCAGATGGATATTTCATTCAGGGGAGGACCCGCAATTCAAGGGGCTGCGTTATATCTATCTTCCTTTTGTGCCTGACCGCGAGCATGAGGCTGTGCGGCAGTTCGACATCGGACTGCTGCCGTTGCCCGATGACCCGTTTGTACGCGGCAAATCGCCTATCAAGTCACTACAGTATTTTGCCAGCCGGGTTGCAGTGGCCGGCTCACCAATTGGGGCAACTTGTGAAATACTGGAAGATGGGAAGAATGCATTGTGGGTCAGAAACATGGAACAATGGGTTGATGTATTAACGACATTGATTTCTGATAATAAAAAACGAAGCCGCATTGCTGCGGCCGCCCGCCTGAGTTTTGAATCAAAATTCGATTTGCCTATTGTATTTGAACAATTGAAAAGTCTGCTAATTCCATGAACTCTGTTTCACTTCAGAATATAAGAATGACGTGTTTCAATGGTCTACACAGGTTTCAGCATAAACCTTTCCCACAACCAACAGTGGATAACCTGTGGATAACCCCTTAGTTGATGTATTGTTACTCCCTTCAACATTGACTCCCGTGGTTAGTGCTTAATTTTTAATCAGGATGAATTGCCTTATATTTCAATGTGTTATGCAAAAGTTACTGAAAACTTTTAGATATACTCCAATATATTGTTGTAGGAAATATTTATCCACAACATCTAACTCACTAAACAGGGTAGTCTGTGGTTTAAAAATTAAACTCTGTTTTTATTTTTTATTATTTATGTTAGTATATGGGCCATGAAGCTGATGACAAGGAATTTTGATAATGTGCCGGTTAAGACTCAGGGTTATACTGTTTATGCTATTTCAACAACAAGGCCACAGAGGTTCAGGGATATAAGAACCCTCTATCTTTTTGCTCCAACATTTGAGATGCAGATAGAATTTAACAAGACAAAAGACTCCCGTAAGTTTATGGGAAATATGACCTCAGAGCTGAAACAGCGGGCCTCTTCTATTGAGGACTGGGTTGCGTCTAATTCCAATAAAAATATCTGTCTTTTGTGCTGGGAGGCGGGAATTGAGTCCTGCCACAGAAGGCTGGTGGCGGAAACTATTAAGCAGGCCGGGGAAAAAGTCGGCGTGACTGTTATGTTAGATGCGGGGTAGAGCATATGCATGATAAGAAATTAGATGACACATATAGTATAGATGTTATTCTTGAAATTAGCAGGGCGATATTTTCTACTCTTGAACCTGAAAACTTACTCTTTCTCATTGTAAAAAAGATCTCAGAAGTTCTTAAAGATACAAGGTGTTCACTTATTCATGTAGATAAACATAAGAAGACAGGACACATTCTTGCTACATGTGAAGGCCCTGAACTTAAAAATATAACAATAGATTTAAGAAAATATCCTGAGATTATTAAAGCTATTGAAGATGATAATATTGTAATAATTAAGGACGTTGATGACAGCCCCCTTATAAAAGAGTTTAGAGAAAATCTTATCAATATGGGGGTACAGTCTATTATTGTTATACCTATACACTATACTGAAGGCGCTATGGGGATTCTATACCTGAAAACATTGCGAAAGGGATGGCAATTAAACGATCAGGAGATAAAGACCTGCCAGATTGTTGCGGGCATGGCTTCTATAGCGCTGAGCAATTCTCATAAGTTTAATATCATAAAAGAAGAGAATTCTCTCCTTGAAAAGATGGCAGTTACTGATGGTTTGACCTTGCTCTATAACCACAGATACTTTGTAAGAAGGCTTAATGAAGAGTTCAAAAGGGCAAAGAGATATAATACAGACATATCTTACCTTATGATTGACATTGATGATTTTAAAAAGGTAAATGATACATACGGTCATCAAAAAGGGGATATAGTTTTACAGAAGGTTGCAAGGGTTATTAAAAAGACTGTTAGAGAGACAGATGTTGTGGGACGGTATGGAGGAGAGGAATTTGCTGTCGTACTTCCTCATACAAATAAAGAAGATGCCTTTAATCTTGCACAAAGAATACGAAAGGCTGTAAAGAATTTTAAGCCTGATTTTTTTGGCGAAGAGGCATTAATAACAGTAAGTATAGGAGTTTCCACATTTCCTCAAAATGGCGTTGAGACAGTTGATGAGCTTATCCGAAGGGCTGATGACCGGTTGTACCAGGCAAAGCATAAGGGTAAGGATGGTGTGGTAAGCATTTAGGTATCTTATTCTTCGTCCTTCCTGCCCTGTCCTTCTCCTGATTTGTAAACATCAATTATGCTTATCACCTTTATATTTGCAGTCTCAAGGGCCTTTTTAATCTGAGACACCTTTGCATCCTCTACCTTGACCATGTAGTTTATTGTTGCCATCTAATCTCCTCCTTTTAAAAATAGAATTGACGGCTTCGTAAAAAGCCCCAGGTGCAAGGCGCGCAAATCCTGAGGAATGAGGCGTACTTTGTTGGTACGCCGCAATGACGAAGGATGCAGCGCAACGCCGCACGACCCATTGCATTTACTTCGTAGCAATGGGTACCCCGCTTTTTACGAAGCCGTCAAAATTGACATAACAGTCACGATTATCGCATAATTGGCTGATGTTAAAATCGTTTTTTATCCCGCTGTTCATCCTCCTGATATTAGACAATCCTTTAAGAGGCATTATAGCACAGATAAACAATCCATTTCTTTTCAAGCTAATGGGATGGGTTAGTTATTCAGGATTGGGATGGATACAGGCTGTATTTTCTGTCTCCATCATGATGGCCGGTATACTTATTAAAAAAGATTCTAAAATGACAGAGGCCGGAAAGAAGGGGTTGTTCGGGCTTGTACTTGCAGGTATATTAGTGCAGCCTTTAAAACTCCTCATTGGAAGGACAAGGCCCAGGATAATAGCCGCGGCAGGTTTCCATCTTGGCCCAACCATTGTATCCGGCTTTGACTCGTTCCCTTCCGGCCATGCCACTTCAGCCTTTGCGCTTGCTTCAATTATGACGTCTTTCTATCCATGGATGAAGTATCCGCTTTATATTTATGCTGGCCTGGTAAGTTTTTCAAGGATTTATATTAATGCCCATTTTCCTTCGGATGTCTTCGCAGGTATCCTGTTAGGGCTATGGATTGGGAGGACAGTTCTGACTAAAAGGACTGAAGATGTTAAGGCATTTATTAATGGTAGAGGCGCTGTTATTGCAATAACAGCATTGAGCTTTTTTCTGTTCTTTTATCATCTTGGGGGACCTGGACTTTTTGACGTGGATGAGGCGGTTTATGCTGAGTCTGCAAGGGAGATGGTTGAATTAGGGAACTGGATTACGCCGCACTATAATTATACAGACCACTTTGATAAACCCGCAATGATTTACTGGATAATCTCTTCTGCTTACAAACTTTTTGGTGTAAATGAATTTGCCGCAAGGTTTTGGTCCGCAGTCTCAGGCTTAGCCCTCGTGCTTTTGTCATATTATTTTGTGAAACGCATTGGAAATCATCTTTGGGGAGTTTTAACCGCACTGATCCTTGCTACGTCCCTTGAGGTAATTGTATTATCACATGCCTCTATCACTGATATGCCTCTTACACTTTTTGTTACTCTGTCCCTTTTTTCTTTTTTCCTGGGATATACAGAGCAGGCTAAATTTAAGAAATGGTGGTATTGGAGTTTTTTCCTTTTTGCCGGACTTGCAGTCCTTACGAAAGGCCCTGTAGGAATTGTGATTCCTGGTCTTATTGTTGGAGTCTTCCTATTGTTTAAAGGTCAGGTTAAGAAAGTCCTGAAGGATATGGGTTTAATCTCAGGTACTATAATCTTTCTGCTCTTTTCTTTGCCCTGGTATGTGTTAGAGGTATGGGTAAGCGGCTGGGGTTTTATCACAGAGTTTTTGATAAAACATAATCTTACACGATTTACAGGTGTTGTTTCAGGGCACAGGGGATCAATATATTATTTTATCCCTGTTATTCTTCTGGGATTTTTCCCATGGAGCGCTTTCCTTCTGCCGGCCCTGATTAA
>JAHFER010000094.1 GCA_023248365.1 Nitrospirota bacterium | reverse complement strand
TTTTGAGGACAGACCTGTAAAGATTCTGAAAGACGGTTCAATGGTTATTGATGCCTCACTACCAATACGGGACCTCATTGACCTCCACCATCTTGCATTAGAAGAATCAGAGGAGTATGAGACCCTTGCAGGCCTTGTATTATCCCTGCTTCAGAAAATGCCCCGCGGCGGAGAGATTGTAAAATATGGCGACTATAAACTGACGATTGTAGATATAGAGGGAAAACGTATTTCAAAGGTTAAATTAGAAAAGGTAACCAGCGTGGGTGATGTGAGCATAGGAAAAAGGCCGGAAGTAAGAGAGATTAAAGGACAGAATCTCTGAGACTTGGAAACATAGTCATTTGTCAATACTTTTCAGATAATAATTGCTAATATATAACGAATAGCTCCGCCAATGAGCTCCGGCATTAGACTTGATAAGGAAACAAAATGAAGTTTACTCAATATTTTCTTTATGTCAGGCAAAGACCAGATCGTGCTAAAATAAAAATGGAATGGATTGAAGACACTATTAAGAATCCGGCCTACATGGAGGTTCAGGCAGACGGAAGAATAAGAAAGTGGAAAATAATAGAGGAAGAAGGTAAAATGTTGCGAGTAATATTGCTTCCTGATGGAGAAACCGTCCATAATGCCTTTTTTGATAGGAGTTTTAAGGGGGGGACGAAATGAAAATTAAATATTTTTCAGACACCGACACTGCATTAGTTGAGTTTTCCGACCATGAGGTTGCTGTAACTAAGGAGATTAATGAGAATATCTACATTGATTTAGATGCTTCGGGTAATTTGGTTGCAATGACCATTGAGCATGCCCACGAACAGGCGAGTCTCCCTTATTTGTCTTACGAACAGATAGAAGCACATATGGAACCACAACGTCTAACAAGCCACTCCACTTGACGCTTTACTGTTATGAGCCTTGCGAAATCAGCAACAAATTAATTTGCGACTTAAAACCTGGAGGTTTGTATATGAATAATACAATATGAGTGGAACAGATTAATAAGCCTTTTGGTAATTCCACCGGGTTTACCATCCCCTACAGGCCGTCCGTTCAGTGTTGTGACAGGCATAATTTCATAAGAAGTATTTGTTATAAAACACTCGTCTGCATTATAAAGTCCATCAGGATAGAATGGCTCCTCATTTAGAGGAAGCTGATTTTCTCTTGCCAGATTTATAACAACAGATCTTGTCACACCGTTCAGTATCCCGGTGCTTAATGGAGGAGTTTTGATAATTCCGTTTTCTACTATAAAGATATTGCTGACTGTGCCTTCAGCAACATAGCCATCTGTGCTGAGCATTATACCTTCTGAGGCGCCAAGAACTTTTGCCTCTGCCTTAGCCATTATGTTATTCAGAAAGTTCAATGATTTTATTGCGGGGTTAAGGGCAGAAGGGGGCGTTCGCCTTGTATTTACTACTGCTGCATGAATGCCCTTCATATAGAGACTCTCCGGATAACTGTCAAATTCCCTTGGTATGATTACAACTGTTGGTTCTGTGATCTGATCTATATCAAGTCCGGGTATTGTTTCCCCGCGGGTAACAGTCAACCTCAGATAGGCATTGCTTAGATGGTTTTCTCTTAATGTCTTGTACAGAGACTCTTTGAAGTAATCGTTTGTAAAAGGCAGTTTTATAGAAAGGGCTTCAGCAGATTCACCCAGGCGGGCAAGATGGTCATCGCAACGGAATATTACACCGTTGTATGACCTCAGGGTCTCAAATACGCCGTCCCCATATAGAAAGCCCCGGTCAAAAACAGAGACCCTTGCCTCTGAAGCAGGAACTAAATTACCATTGATAAAGATTAACATCTACAGATAAAATCAAAATTTATTAAACACAAGTCCGGTCAAAAACTTTGGATAAAAATATGTAGACTTCTGCGGCATCCGCTCTCCTGTGCTTGTTACGTCCTTAATCTCCTCAATCCTTGTGGGATTTAACAGAAAGGCGATCTGATGTTTTTCGTTTTTTACCTTCTGGATTGCGTCGTCTGCATCTTTTACATAGGTAAGATTTTCTTGACTTCTTATTGATTCCTCGGTTAAACCAAGCAGCTCTTCAAGAATAAATTTCTGAAGTATTGATACATCGAGTCTCTGCCATGCAAGGGGTTTGTCAGATGCTTTACTGCGGTTCAGCCCCTCATCTTTCAATGACAGCAGGATATAGCGGTTATCTCCCTTAAGATACATGCCAAAAAGATGTTCTCCTGTTTTTGCTCCGTTCATAGCCTCAAGTAATGTCTTCCTGACTGCCTGTTCACTCTCCTGATTAAATTCAAAATATTTTAAGTCAAAATTACCGGCAAGTTTGTCTGTCAGACTGCCAAGTCTGTCTGCCTCAATATTGTATAATAGCCTGTGGGTGGGAAGTACTGTAAGACCAGGCTCATCCATATTTGCAAGATACATCATGATATAGTCAGCAGGATTTTCTTTATCTGATCCGGTTTTCTCTCTAATCTCATTTCTGTAATTAAGTGACGCCTCATATCTGTGATGCCCGTCAGCTATATACACGGTAAGGTTTTTAAGTTCATTCTTAACAATATCAATAACTGCAGGGTCACTGACCGACCATAGTCTGTGACTGATTTTATTATCATCATTGACCTCAAACTTTGGGGCTGAAGTGCCAATGCTTTTTTCAAAAGAATCATTTATTTTTGAACTGCCTGATGAGTAAAGGGAAAAAATCATGCTGAAATTTGCCTTGCATGTCCGTAAAAGATTGAGTCTGTCAGATTTAGGTTTGGATAAGGTATATTCGTGCGGAACTACCTTGCCGCTTGAGAAGTCCTCTAATTTACATAGGGCGATAAAGCCTTTCATTACCTTTGGCGCAGAATTATGAATCGTGTATGTTACTTCGTAGAAATACATAGAAGGCGCCTTATCTTCAACTAATATCTGAGAAGAAAGCCATTTTGAGACATGGTCTAAGGCCCTTGTATAGCGGTTATTATTTTCGTTGTCCTCAGAAAACTCTTTGCCGAGGTCAAGACGTATCATGTTATATTCATGTCTTTTATAGAATTTTTCCTGTTCATCAGGTGATATAACGTCATACGGCGGTGTTACCACCTGACTTATATCTTTAATCTTTTCCTGGTTGTACAAGATGCCTTTAAACGGAATAATCTCTGCCATAACTCAACCTTTCTGTTCTGTTAACTTTTTTAGTTACTTAAATCGTCTTACTTCAAATCTGTATAATTCAATTGGATCTCTTTCTGCTATTCCTGCCTTGTCTCTTGCGATATCTACCTGTTGCTCCACAGTATTGACACCTTCAAGAGCAGGGAGTAAAAGCCCTCTTTTATACCCATTTTTTACTATTACCCCATATTTTGCGGGGTTTAATTCATTAGTGGACTTAATCCGCTCAGGTGAAGATAGTATGTCTACTGAAATATCTATGTCCTCTAATTCCGATAGCATAACAGGCATAAATCTTGGGTCTTCTGTAGCAGAGTTTAAGGCATTAAGTATAATCTCTTCGGCCACATTAGATGCAGCAGGTTCAAAGGTACCGATGCAGCCCCTTAATCTCCCCTTTATCTTTAGAGATACGAAAACCCCATGCCTTTCCTTCATCTCATCTGTTAAAACAACAGGTGTCTTTAATACCTTTCCTGTTTCGAGGTATACCTTAATCGCCTCTCTTGCTAATGCAATAAGTGGGTGAACTGTTTGTGCCATATCTTATGTTTGAAGTTTCAGGTTTGACGGCTTCGTAAAAAATCCATCTGCGGCGTTGCGCTGCATCCTTCGTCATTGCGGCGTACCAACAAAGTACGCCTCATTCCTCAGGATTTGCGCGCCTTGCACCTGGAGCTTTTTACAAAGCCGTTTTGTTTGATGATTTGCATTATACCAGAACTCTCTCAACTTTTAAAACAATTTCACCATGTATGGTCATTGTCTCATCACTATTGTAAAGAGACGAACCTATTGAAAGAAATTCACCCCTGCTGTCCATTATCCTAACCCTGCTGTCTTTATGGAAACTGCCGGAGATTTCTTTAATAGCCTCTGCCGGAATACCCCTTCCATTCTTTACTGCACTATCCCATGATTCATTTATCTTAACAGAAGGCATCCAGGCAACCATCTCATTTATATTAATCAGCTTAGATTCAATCTGCCCCATCTCACTGAGTTCTTCCGCCTCTTCAAGAGTAATGGAATCTTTTATGTTAAAATCACCTGATGCAATCCTCTCAAGGCTGTACATATGAGCGCCAACACCGAGGTAATCACCTATATCATTGCACAGTGTCCTTATATAAGTCCCTTTTGAACATCTTACATCAAATGACACAAATTTAAGCGGCCCAAATCCCCCCATCCCCCCTTTATCAAAGGGGGGTAACTCAGTCGTTCTTCCCACTTTAGAAAAGGGGGATAAAGGGGGATTTGAGGGGCTTTCATAAAAATAATCCAGCAGCCTTATGCTCATAATCTGAATTTCACGGGGTTCTCTGTGTATCTCCTCACCCTTCCGTGCCATTTTATAAAGCGGAGTCCCCCCAACCTTGACTGCTGAGTACATCGGCGGAATCTGTTTTATTATACCAGTGAACTTTTTGAAGGCCTCCTGAATCTGCTCTACAGTAATATTAAACTCTTTTGTCTCCTTTATAACTTTACCGGAGGCATCCTGCGTATCAGTAACCTCCCCCAGCTTCATCACAGCTCTGTATTCCTTTTCAGATTCTGAGGTATACTGCGCATACCTTGTAGCTTTTCCAATACATAGACATAGGACACCGGTTGCATCCGGGTCCAGAGTGCCTGTGTGCCCTATTTTACTGATTGAGAGTATCCTCCTCAATCTTGCGACAACATCATGTGATGTACATCCCTTAGGCTTATTAATTATAAGCAGACCATCCATATTCAATAATATAACCACAGAGGCACTGAGGCACTGAGAAAAACAAATACCAAAATCCACATATATGAATTCCATTGAAGTTTTGTGATTAATTTGTACTTTGGCATTTGTTATTGTCTTTCTCTGTGTCTCCGTGTCTCTGTGTTTTTATTTTGTATTAAAATTATAGATGGTTAACAACTTCTTCTATACGGTCTATTACCTTCTTTTTCACTTCTTCCAGCGTGCCTTTGATAAGGCATCCCGCTGCCATCTTGTGGCCTCCGCCGCCGAATTCAAGGGCTACTGATGATACATCCACTTTCCCATTTGATCTCATGCTTAGCTTCCAATCACTGTCTGACTCACGGAACAGCACAGCCACCTCAACACCAATGATAGAACGGGGATAATTTATAAAATCCTCTACATCATCCTTGGTTGTCCCGGTATCTTTGTACATCTTTTCCCTTACAGTAATCCATGCAATCTTACCGCTATCGCTAACAGTGAGGTTTGAAAGCACTAATCCCATGATTTGCAGCCGGCCCATACTGTTTCTATTAAATATATTCTCGGCTATAATCCATGGGTTTGCCCCTGCCTTAACCATATCTGCCGCCATGCTGAAGGTGTTGTCATCTGTGTTTGAGTATCTGAAAGAACCTGTCTCAGTAAGCAAGGCAGTGTAAATGCAGATAGCTATATGCTGTGTAAGAGGAATACCAAGCATGCCCATTATTCTATATACAAGGTCAGCAGAGGCAACACAGTCCTCAACAATATTTACATCTCCAAATCCTATATTTGTGACATGATGGTCAATATTAATAAGTATACGTCCCGGGATGTTGTCAGATTTCAGGAATCCCACCCTTTCCAAATCCCCGCAGTCCACAGTAACTACCGCGTCAAACCTCTCGCCAATATCTTCAACGCCTTTAATTTGCCGGACAGTATCACTATAAGGTAAGAACTTTAAATTCTCAGGTACAGGGTCTCTTGTGTAAACTGAAACCTTTTTTCCGATAGAAGAAAGGGCAATGGCTAAAGCAAGGGACGAGCCTATTGCATCCCCTTCGGGATTGATATGGGTAGTTATTAAAAAGGTCTCCCTCTTTTTTATCTCCTGAACTACATCTTCAATACTCATTTACTTTCCTTTTCTAGTTCACTTAAAATACTCAGGACATGCTCGGCCTTATCCAGGGATTCATCTAATAAAAACATCAGCTTGGGGGTAAACTTCATAGTAAGCCTGTGCCCCACTTCACCTTTGATAAAGCCTGAGGCGCTTTTCAATCCTTGCATGGTCTCTGCTTTCGTCCTGTCATCTCCAAACACGCTAACGAATACCTTAGCATGCCTTAAGTCCTCACTTACTTCAACTGACGTAACAGTAACAAACCCAATCCTCGGGTCATTCAAACGCCGGGCGATAATATCAGATATTTCAACCCTTATCTGATCCCCAATTCTGTCTATTCGTTTAAAGCTCATTATGATGCATAACCTCTGGATTCCCGTTTTCACGGGAATGACGACTTGTTGCAAAAGCCTCTCTATACCATAGCGGACGGCTTCGTAAAAAGCTCCAGGTGCAAGGCGCGCAAATCCTGAGGAATGAGGCGTACTTTGTTGCTACGCCGCAATGACGAAGGATGCAGCGCAACGCCGCAGATGGAGTTTTTTTCCGAAGCCGTCACAATTTACCTGCTATCTTTTCTATATTAAAT
>JAHFER010000093.1 GCA_023248365.1 Nitrospirota bacterium | reverse complement strand
GTGTGGCAGTCAGTGCAGAACTTAGAAGCATGGCAACGAACACAGGTCTGCGGATTATCCAGTGCCTTAAGCGGATGGATTTCCCTGAAGCTGCTTCTGTGGGTATTTGGGACATAGTTTGCTTTGTAATTTGTGACATTCAGGTTGGCATCAATCCCGCCGCCAGTGTGACAATCAATACAGAACTGTTGTTTATGACAATCCACACAGTTTCCATTTTCCCTTCTGGCGACAGAGAGGTGTTCCTGCATTTGATTTGCCCCGTGTGTTGGGGCAACCCCTGAACCCATGTGGCAATCAGCGCACATTTTCAGATCCATATTGGCATACTCTTTGTGTGACAGTCTTACCATAAAACTCTTTTTCTTTGTTTCCGGCTGTTCTTTTAAAGATATTGGTGATGTTTCACCTGTACCTCCTACAGAAGTTTTAATTTCTTTATTAGTTTCCTGCGACGTCCCCGGCATGCTTTGAGCCATAAGCAATCTGCTGAAGCCGGCTGAAACCGAAAGAGCTAAAGTGAGCATGAACAGCAATAAAATTAGTGATTTATTCATGTATGACTCCTCATAATTTCCTTAGAAATCCACATCAATGGTAAGCCTGCCCTGAATGTCCTTGCTGTAATTGATGTCCACACTGTCCTGAATGCGGAAGGATCCGGACATGCTCTTTGTAAAGGTATACTTGCCTGAAGCCCAGTATCTCCTTGCCGATTCCTCTCCGGTCATGGTATCTCTGTTGTAAACGTCGTAGTCAACACCGGATGCGGCCTTCCATTTCCCGCCATTGCTGTATTCAGCGGAAACCCTGTATCCATCAAGATCGCCCGGGTAGCCCCATCGTTTGTCGAGAAACATTCCTATGGCAGCATTATCAGAAGGTCTTAGCTTCATACCTGCTTCGTACAACCTCGCATCACCGCCTTCGCCAAAGTTCTCTTCACTATAACTAAGGTTGATATCAACCCACTCTGCTGCTGTATAATCTGCCCTGAGAATATTCTCTTTAAATTTATCAACAGCGAACACAGAATATATAGAGGTGGAGTCAAATGTGGGATAACTCTGGTAGTGTTCAGCGGTTAGTATCATGTCGGTTGTTGGAAAATACTTGATGCCTCCCAGTATCTCGTTTAAGACCTCTGCTGTCAGGTCATACCGAACATTCGCATATAATTTGAACAATTCAAACATATATTGCTTGTAACTGCTGCCGATTATATCACGCGCTATATTTCCATGGTCATAGGTGCGTAAGTAACTGACGTCAATATAATTCATTGATCTGCCGGTAAGATACGCTGATAAACCCAGGGAATATGAATGGCTCGTGAGTACGCTGTCTTCACCAAAGATGACATTGCGGCCCCCCAGTACCACAATTCCTACCGGCCCGATATGATTGATATCCGCCTCTATTCCTTCGATTAGTGTAGTGCCGGCAGACAGGTTCACAAACTGCCGGCCGATCCGCAGGTCTGATACATTAAGAAAATTCTTGTAATCGGCATACAGATAGTACAGCCTGCTGTCAAAGTTTTCACTGTTATTATTGCCTTTGATATCCCAGAGCAGTCTGCCATATCCTGTCAGAGACAGGTTATGCCCCTGATCAATGCCGGTTACAGAAAACCGTAAATATTCGGTAACATCAACCTGCCTGCTTGCATCAATGATATCGTTATACCAAAGGAGCTGTGTAGAGCTTCTGCCGCTTACCTCTGCTGAGTATGCAGTAGTAATCGTTAATAAATAAACCAGCACAGAACAGAACACATAACGTGTTATACGCCCCATGAACTATCTCCTTTTTTAATGACCTGAAGCTACCGAATTAGATTATTTATAAAAGCTTTCGGATATAAGCTTTTATGTGAATTCTTAGATTATTGAATTATAATAAATATTTTCACTATCGGAGGATTCTAAAACCACGTGAATTTTATGCAGTCATTTCTACTTTGGATTGACAACAATAAAAAACTCATTGACATATTAAGCCCCCATTGCTATTTTTAATATACATAAGCCAGCCAATCAACTTAGTACGTACATTTCAGGAAAAAATAATTAATCCGATATTCACGGAATTTGTTAACCGGAATCTACATTTTTAGAGATAAGGAGGTTTAATTTTAATGAAAAAGGTTTTTAAAATAACCATATTTAATTTTCTTATACTAATCCTTTTAATTGCATCATCATCCTTTGCCGCCGGGTCAGATGATTTGAAGGCCGGTGAAAAACTTTATAAACGAAAATGCTCTGTCTGTCATGGGGACCAGGGACAGGGTGCGATTGCAAAGAAAATCAAAGACCCTGCTATTTTAAATAAGCCCGATGAGGAACTCCGGAAGTTTATTACTAACGGTGGCAATGGTATGCCTGCTTATGGAAAAACACTTAAACCCGAGGAGATAGACTATCTTGTTGTTTTTCTGCGTTCATGGGCTAAGTAGATGCGGCTTATGCATTTTCTATTAATCTTATTTATCGTGTTATTCAACACAACTATTCCATTTAATCATGCCAATGCGGCCGAAAAAAACTCCTGTATAGAGTGCCACAAAAATCTTCCGCCAGGTTCTTATACCGGACATAAATACTCTGATTACACCGGTTCTGTGCATGAGAGGGCAGGGGTCCGCTGCGAGGCATGTCATGGCGGAGATCCTGTACGGAGCGATAAAGCATCAGCACATACCGGCGTCTATCATTCATCTGACTCAAACAGCCCCATATACTTTAAAAACGTGCCGCAGACCTGCGGGAAGTGTCATGGAGAAGAGCTTGTCAATTTTTCAAGAAGCAAACATTATGCTGAACTAAAGATGTCCGGCAGAGGCCCGTCATGCGTAACCTGTCATGGTTCTATGGGAACGTTTATCCTAACTTCAAATCAGATTAAGGAATTCTGCACAATATGCCATAACCCGCAAAAGGGGATACTTCCTGATACACCCCGGCAGGTACAAAGTGTCCTCAGCCTGATGGAGATGACTCAGACATTGATTAACTGGTCAGGAGAATTTATTTCAGATGCAAAAAAAGCTAAAAAGGATACCACTGAACCTGAGAGGTCTTTGAGTAATGCGCGCAGAGAAATGAAACAAGCAAAGATAGCATGGCATACGTTCCGTATGGATGATGTGATAATCAGGATTAAGAATGCATACAATTCTGCAAAGCAATCTAAGGAAGGAATACGGTAGTAAGTAAACTTGAGAAGAACAAAATATATCATAACAATTCTTGTTGTAGTCTTCATTGTTATACTCCTTATTGCCGGCATAAGTTACAAAGCCTACGACTATACAGAAAACAACCCCAATTTTTGCAAGACCTGCCATCTAATGGATACTGCATTTCTAAAGTGGTCGCAGAGTGCACATAAGGGTATCAACTGCCATAAATGCCATAACCCCCCTTATGTGGAACGTGTCAAGATGCTCATTGCCTTTCTTAGATACCGTCCGAAGAGTGTCCCGCCGCGTCACGGAAAGGTGATTGTCCCTTATGAGAATTGCAGTCAGTGCCATCTGATGAGGGAAAAGGAGGAAGGTGCCCCGCAGATAATGGGTACTGTAGGACATCAGAAACACTTTTTCGGTGCAGGGATAACATGCACAAAGTGTCATGGCACAAAGCTCCATGAGTTTCTGCCTGTATCAGGATTTTGTAAAGACTGCCACAAGGATATTAAAATCCATGCCAGGGTTATGAAGGAATTTGACTGCCTTGTCTGTCATGACTTCCTGTCAAAAACCGCAGTTACTCTTATACCTGACAGGGCAAAGTGCCTGAGTTGCCATGAAAAGATGAAAATCGGGGAATCATTCCCAAAGAGAAAAGATGCTCCAATGCAATTTGAATGCAGCAAATGCCACTCCCCCCATCAGAAGATCAGGCCTGATAAGTCATCATGCACAGCATGTCACGAAGACATTAAAGATGCCGGCCTTCATATATCGGATTCGCACGGCAACTGCATGGATTGCCACAATCGTCACTTCTGGAGAGTCAAAGACCGCTCAGTATGCGAAAAATGCCATCAGGACAGGAAAGACCACAACCCCGGCACGCGCTGTGACCGCTGTCACCAGTTCAGGGACTGACATAGCATTCAGACCAATTGAAATTTATCCTCCTATGGTTTATTATGTCTGATATTATGAAATCTTTTCGCGAAGAATTGTGGTTTGAAATAAAAAACAGGCGTGCATATATTAATATCACACCTAAGGTGGAAGAGGCGCTGAAGAAAAGCGGCATAAGAGAAGGCATCTGTCTTGTAAATGCCATGCACATTACATCCAGTGTCTTTATCAATGATGATGAACAGGGACTTTTACAGGACTATGATGATTTTTTAGAAGGACTGGCCCCCCATGAACCTGTTTCAAAATACAGGCACAACAGAACCGGTGAAGATAACGCAGATGCTCATATAAAACGTCAGATTATGGGACGTGAAGTAGTTGTTGCCATCACCAATGGCAGACTCGACTTCGGCCCCTGGGAGCAAATCTTCTACGGTGAATTTGATGGAAGAAGGCGTAAAAGGGTGCTGGTCAAGATCATTGGAGAGTAAGACTTTTCACCAGAACACGGAGAATTAAAACAATGACCTTTTCTCTTTTCAGGGGTAAATATAAACATTATGGGAAAGTCTGAAAGTCAGTTTGTTTTAAGTAAGTAGGTTTTTATCATGTTTACAAATTCTATTTCTTTTGGGAATAACTCATCTATGTCATCCTTTGTGACTTCAACCTCCTCCATGTAGTCACCCTTTTGCCTAAGTTCAAATGCACGATGTAATGTTTTTGACAATTCTTTAGCAAACGTGCCATTTTTTATAAACTCTCTGTCGAATATAGAAATTGCACCTATATGTTTTGATGTTCCTAACTGTTTCTCCTGCAATAGGGCAAGTACAGCGTAAAACATAGCATAGTACAGCCGATTCATTACGGAACGCAGGCTCATTCCCCCATTCAGGAGAAATCTTGCTTCTTCTATAGAAGCCTCAGCTTGTTCAAGTCTATATTTTATCAGGGCAAGCATTTCTTCCTTCATACCAGGACTCCTTCACGGTAAACATTTTTAATAAAGGCAGACTCGCGGATTGGACTATTTCTCAGTGTGTCACGACTTATTGCAATAGGAATTATAACTATATCTTCAGGAAAACCAGCTTCCCATGCACAATCACTAATATACTTTTCTATGGAATGATCAAGTTGGTCTACAACAATGAACACATCAAGATCTGATTCTTCAGTAGCATCCCCTCTTGCCCTTGAGCCGAACACCCTGACTTCGAAACTTCTTACCTGTTGAGATAAAAGATATTTGAATCTATCAATAACTTTAAGCTCTCTTTTTTGCATTTATTTCTTCCCTCCTATGTTGCTTCAACTTTGACGGCAATATATATTTAGTACCTTCTAAATGTTAATAGCTTTCAGGTATTAATTCAACTGTAGAATTAGAAATCTTGGGGATTCGTGCTTGATTCAAATTTCAAGTGTCTGACAGGATTCATTCTTCTATGAGAACCTTGGATTATTCAGGACACCCCTACTGTTCAATGTTAGAGAGTCGACTAACGAAGCTCTTGGTGTATTTGATATGCATATCGATATGGACTCATAGGTCGTTTTGCGGATCGAAGACCGAAGTCGCTCTTGATATCTATGATACTTACCACACCTGCCAAGCCTGCCGCTGCAGCGGCAGCAGGTAGACCAAAAGGCTCCCCAAGTTTCCAGCCTAATCCTACTGCGGGGAGAAATTTCAAGGGACTAAGGCTGATAGATGCCTTAATGTTCGACAGGTAAACCGGAAATTGCCATTCCTTACCGACAAGTATCAAGTTTGCACATGCCTGATCTATTTCGGCGACGCGTTTCTGTAGTGCCTGTGGTTTGTCTTCTGATCCTTCAATCTCAGCCACAAATGATTCCAGTTGGTGCCGTAATAACAATAACTCATCACGTCGCACTTGTTTAAATTCGAGTATCTCCGCTAAAGGTACGTCATTTGTTGGTATCGGAATTGCGTGGTGGAGTTCTATTAACGCACCTTTGCCCTCATCGACCAAGCCATCCTTCCATATAAAGGAGTTTTCTCCCTGAGCAAGAGCCCAAACTCCAGGCTCTGAATTTTCAAGATTTTGATAGGCTTGTATTTGTCCTCTAGCTATTATCTGAGCCGCATCTCCCCATATGGTGTACTCTGGTCGAGTAAGGATTCCGGCACTTTCAAGGAAAGTTTCATCTGGCCCGCTGGCAAAATGAATATCTCTGGAGGACGGCCATACAAGTCGATCCCAAAACAGCAGAGCGAATCGAAGCTCTTCTGGGTCTAGGTTCGGAGACTTCACAACTAGATGAGTTCCTTCAATTTCAATCGGCGGACTTACAACCAATCCACGATATCCTGCATCCTTTGGTACACGCCCAAAATTAGGTTCGATCTGTTTCCTACGCTTTGCCTCGCCCATCGTACCCTCCTGTAATCATTACTTTCTGCTTTTGTTTCCCCTGTACACCGCCCTGATTAACAGAGAATAGGGTCAGGCTTTGATATATCAGCTTTGGAATCCCTAAAAAAACTTTGCTACAAGAAAAAATGTAATATTTCCAAGCACTGCCCCCCATACTGCCAACTTCCTCTTTCACAACACTACC
>JAHFER010000092.1 GCA_023248365.1 Nitrospirota bacterium | reverse complement strand
ACCTGGAGCTTTTTACAAAGCCGTCCGCTATTGAATGGTATTCTACATTAACCAATATGGAATGGGAAGTAGTTTTATTTTTGGAAAGGGAATCACCCCCACCCTGCCCTCCCCCATTCAGGGGGAGGGTGGTTTTAGAAGGGGAGAAATATTAAATATCGTAGTACAGATTAAATTCATGCGGATGCGGTCTCAGCCTCATTGCATCCACCTCTTTTGTCCTCTTGTAGGTAATCCATGTCTCTAAGACGTCTTCTGTAAAGACTCCGCCTTTGAGGAGGAAGTCCTTGTCATTCTCCAGATGTGTCAATGCCTCATCAAGTGACGCCGGGAGTGAAGGGATATCTGTAAGCTCTTCAGGCTTCATATCATAAATGTCCTTATCAAGCGGGGCACCCGGATCTATCTTATTCTCTACGCCGTCAAGTCCTGCCATCAACATGGCGGAGAATGCAAGATATGGATTACATGATGCATCAGGGAACCTTACCTCTACCCTCTTTGCCTTTGGACTGGCTGAATACATCGGGATTCTTATAGATGCGCTCCTGTTTCTGCTTGAATAAGCAAGATTAACCGGCGCTTCAAATCCTGGCACTAATCTCCTGTATGAATTTGTTGTTGGAGATGTCAGCGCTGCAAGTGCAGGCGCATGTTTGAGTATGCCTCCGATATAATAAAGCGCCATCTGGCTCAGACCTGCATATTCATTACCTGCAAAAAGCGCTTTGCCGCCTTTCCACAGGCTCTGATGCACGTGCATACCTGAACCGTTATCACCAAAAATCGGCTTGGGCATAAAGGTTGCTGTCTTATTATGTTTCCTTGCAACCATCTTAACAATATACTTGTAGATAAGCATACTATCTGCAATCGCAGTAAGGGTATTAAATCTCATATCAATCTCATTCTGTCCTGCTGTAGCAACCTCATGATGCTGGGCCTCAATCTGAATACCACATTTCTGCATTGTCAGAACCATCTCTGTCCTTAGGTCCTGAAATGTGTCTACAGGAGGAACAGGGAAATATCCTTCTTTGTATCTCGGCTTATATCCAAGGTTTGGCTTCTCATCTCTTCCAGTATTCCACTGCCCCTCTACTGAATCAATATAGTAGAACCCGCAATGTTCATTCTGTTCATAACGCACGTCATCAAATACAAAGAACTCAGCCTCAGGTCCCATATAAATAGTGTCGGCTATCTTTGTGGACTTCAGATATGCCTCTGCCTTCTGTGCAATATAGCGCGGGTCCCTGCTGTAGTGTTCCCTTGTAATCGGGTCTATAACATTACAGATTAATGTTAAGGTAGGATGCTCACAAAACGGGTCCATATATGCTGAATCAGGATCCGGAATTACAAGCATATCACTGTTATTTATTGCCTGCCAGCCGCGGATACTGGATCCATCAAATCCCAGTCCATCCTCAAATAAGGAGACCTCAAGTACATTAACCGGAACAGAAAAGTGCTGCCATACACCTGGAAAATCCATAAACCTCATATCCACCATAACTGCCTTGTTCTTCTTTGCAAACTCCACTACCTCACGTGGTGTCATTTTTGACTTACCTCCTTTTAAAATTTAAGGGTTACTTTGTTTAATCCCCACTGCCCCCCCTTTTTTAAAGGGGAGATGGGGGGATTTACCTATCTTTTATACCCGTTTGTTATAGGTACTCTCCAATCCTTACCAAATGCCCTCGGTGTAATCTTAATCCCGGGCGGGGCCTGCCTTCTTTTATACTCACTGCGGTCAACCATTGAAACCACCTTTGCCACCATCTTTTCATCAAACCCCATATCTGCAATCTCTTTTATTGATCTGTCTTCCTCTACATAGGCATTCAGTATCGGGTCTAATATATCATACGGCGGTAGTGTATCGCTGTCCTTCTGTCCCGGTCGAAGTTCTGCTGTAGGCTCTTTAAGAAGCACACGTTCAGGAACAGGCGGCAGGCCTGTTTTATCACAACGGTTTCTGTATTTCACAAGCTCATAAACAAGTGTCTTTGGGACGTCCTTTATAACAGCAAACCCGCCTGCCATGTCACCGTAAAGCGTGGCATACCCGACACTCATTTCACTCTTATTGCCGGTAGTCAGCACAAGCCAGTTAAACTTATTTGACAGCGCCATCATAATGTTTCCTCGAATCCTTGCCTGAATATTCTCTTCTGTAATATCCGGTTTCATACCGGCAAATTCCTTTGATAAATTATCAATATATATCTTAAAAATATCGTTTATTGGTATTGTCAGTAATTTTATACCGAGATTCTGAACCAGTGCATCCACATCTTCACCGCTCTCAGGCATGGTATACTGAGATGGCATAAAGACGCCGGTTACATTCTTCTTTCCGAGTGCATCAACTGCAACAACCGCAACAAGGGCTGAATCTATGCCGCCGCTCAATCCTATTACAGCCTTTTTAAACCCGTTCTTCTGAACATAGTCTCTTGTTCCAAGGACTAACGCCTGATATACCTCTTCCACAGGGTCAAGAGGCTCCACAGCCTCTGACATAATTTTGGGCTTCCGTTTTCCTGTTACTGCACCCGTTATAGCACCCATTACAGCAAGTGACACATTCACTGTTTTAACATTAGAGACTATTTCCGGAGAAAACATTACCGACCTTCTCCTCGGGTCACGTAACCTTGCAATATCCACCATTTTTAAATCAAGATCAGCCGTTATAATATCTTCTTCAAACTGTTTACCCCGTGCTATTAATTCGCCTTTTGGATTAAAGATCATACTGTGCCCGCCAAAGACAAGCTCATCCTGACCGCCCACCATGTTCGTATATGCGATGAAAACGGTATTATCTGAGGCTCGGGTAGAAACCATACGTTCTCTGAACCGCCACTTACCTGCATGATACGGAGATGAATTTATATTAACAATAAGCTGTGCGCCTGCCAGGGCCTGGGTCATGCTCGGCCCCTCAGGATACCATATATCCTCGCATATATTAATTCCAACAGGAACGCCCCGGATTATAAAGATTGAACATCCTGTACCGCTTTTAAAATAACGCTTCTCATCAAACACACCGTAATTCGGAAGATAGTTCTTGTGATATATCCCTGCAATCTTCCCTCTGTTTAAAACTGCGGCTGCATTATATATATCATCCTTTTTATCAACAAACCCAACCACTATGGCCATATCTATAGATGCGGTCTTTTTTGCAATCACTCCGAGGGCAGCAATATTATCATCCACAAATTTCGATTTCAGCAAGAGATCTTCAGGAGGATAACCGGTAATTGCAAGTTCAGGGAAGGAGAGTATGTCAACTCCTATCTTCGCTGCATCTTCTGCAAATTTAATAATCTTTTCTACATTACCTTTCAGATCCCCTACACGTGCATTTATCTGGGCTAAGCCTATGCGAATAGTTTGCTTTTCCGACATTTTGATTTTTAATTTTTGATTTTTAATTTTATATCGCGTCCTCTCCGCGCTCCCCTGTCCTGATACGCACAATCTCTTCAACATTGGTAACAAAGATCTTACCGTCACCGATTCTTCCTGTCTTTGCGGTAGATACAATAGTCTCTATTACCTTTTCAACCATGTCATCAGCAACTACAACTTCAAGTTTTATCTTCGGGAGAAAGTCTACAACATATTCCGCACCCCTGTACAACTCTGTATGCCCTTTCTGTCTTCCGAAGCCCTTAACCTCTGTCACTGTATTCCCCTTAATACCAATCTTGCTCAAGGCATCTTTAACCTCATCTAATTTAAATGGCTTTATTATGGCCTCTATCTTTTTCATACCTCACCTCCTGATTTAAAAATTAACCACAGAGCACACAGAGAAAACAATAATCATCTCTCATAGTTATTATAGATAATGTTACTGACAATCACTCCACCAAATTGCTACAAAAGATTAGCAAAAGGGAATTAAATTGTAAAGACTATTTTGCAATTGGGGTTATATTGCATCATCGCCTCTTTCCCCTGTCCTTATCCTCACTGCCTCAACCACATCTGAGATAAAGATTTTTCCATCACCCAGCTTGCCTGTTTTTGCAGAGTCGGCTATTGCTGAAATAACCTTCTCAACCATATCATCTGATACAACAATCTCTATCTTTGTCTTTGGAAGAAAATCCACCACATACTCCGCCCCCCTGTACAATTCAGTATGTCCCTTCTGCCTGCCGAATCCCTTTACTTCAAATACTGTCATCCCGTTAATCCCTGCCTTGTTAAGGGCATTCTTTACATCATCAATTTTAAAAGGCTTTATCACCGCCTCTATCTTTTTCATCATTTCCCCCTAATATCTATATAGTCTTATGAATTTTGAAATCAGGATATGCTGTTACTGATACTTCACTCTGGTCAAGTCCTTCCATCTCCAGTTCTTCCGAAACCCTTAGAGGAACTATAGCATCAAGTACCTTAAAGAAGACAAACATTATGACAAAGACAAATATGAAGTTGGTAATCACGCCGCTAATCTGTGCCATAAACTGCGATGCATCACCATAAAATAATCCCCTTACAGTACCGGTAACCCCGTTTAATCCATCGCCGTAAGTACCGTCTGCAAAAAGACCTAATGCCACCATCCCCCATGCGCCATTTACACCATGAACAGATACCGCGCCAACAGGGTCATCTATTTTTAAGACACGTTCGACAAAGAGTACACTAAGGCATAGCAATATACCTGCAACTGCGCCGATGACAACGGCAGAGACTGAGTTAACAAAGGCACAGGGCGCTGTGATGGCGACAAGGCCGGCAAGGAAACCATTTGCAGCCATTGAGATATCCGGCTTACCATAAGAAATCCACATATAAAACATTGAAAATAATGCACCGGATGCTGATGCAAGCATGGTATTTACTGCTACTACCCCGATCCTTAAGTCTCCTCCTGCAAGGGATGAACCTGCGTTAAACCCGAACCAGCCAAAGGCAAGGATAAAACAGCCTGTAATAGCCATTGGAATATGATGGCCTGGCATGGCATTTGGTTTTCCATCAGCCCTGTACTTACCCAATCTCGGCCCAAGAATCATGGCCCCCACAAGTCCCGCAACACCGCCTGTCATGTGAACAACAGAAGATCCTGCAAAATCCACAACGCCGTGGCCTAATCCAAAATTCTTCCCCAGTTGAGATAACCATCCGCCTCCCCACACCCAGTTTCCATAAAGCGGATATACAAACATCGAGATAAAGAATGCATAGATTATAAAAGACTTAAATGTCCACCTCTCCGCCATTGAACCTGTTGGTATCGTAGCAGTAGTATCCATAAATACCATCTGGAAGAGGAAGATTGAGAAGATTATCGCATCATACGCAACGCCTGTAAGAAAAAAGCCCTTTGTGCCGAATAAACCAAAGTCATGACCAAACAGGTGTATGACAAATTCGCCATTCAATCCACCTCCGCCGCCTAATGATGCAATAGCGCCTACCCCGCCCATCTGAAGGGCAAATCCGCAGATCCAGTAACCGAGTATACCTATGCCATAGACCATAAAATTCATTGCCATGGTATGTCCCGCATTTTTCGCACCTGTAAAACCTGTCTCAGCCATGGCAAATCCCGCCTGCATAAACATTACAAGGAATCCGCAGATGAGCATCCATACAACGTTTATGGCTATTCTGTTGTGCCCTACAACGTCTGCAAGTTTTGCTGCAAGCGGTTCATTCGCAGCCATATTTTTCATATCATCTGCCGTAGGTGCGCCGGCAGTAGCGCCGACAACATCCGCTGCACCTCCAATAGTTGCACCGGATGGATCCGGCTTGGGCGGCTCATCAGCAAACACTGTTGCAGATAAAAACATTGTTGTTAAGACCATCAGGACAAAGAGCATTAACGCCCTCCTGAGATAGATCCCCCTGTTTAAAATTTTTCCTGTTTTACTTTCCCTGCTCATTGGAATACTCCTTCCTTTACTATAAGTTTATTAGTGCTACATGCATCCGAAAATCCTTTAAAAGTTAATGTCTAATTGAGTAGTAACCGTATCTGCAACACCTGTTAAGTCCCGGTTGTTTAACATGTCATATCCTAAAATCACGCTGATATTGGGGGTAAAAGACCATGCAAATCCAACATTAAGTGTACCAAGTGCATTATTCCCTCCCATATAATCTACAGCTACCCAAAGCTTGTCAGATACTTCAGTCATAGTCCTTTCCCAGCATAACAGAACACCGTCATTAGCTTTCTTCCCTTTATCATCCAATAAAAGCTTATCATTCCCTGAATAAAATCCGGCTGACACCTTTCCAATGTTTCCGACAGTCTTTGCAACCTTTCCATACATCACGTTATAATCAGTTACCTTACTTTTTGTCCCTATCAGGTAGCTCCCAACAGCAATGGCAGGAAATCCCTTGAGCAAACCATTCTCTGGTGTCCCAACTTTTAAGTTATAATAGACAGGGCTGGCATCTGCGGCTGTTCCATTCTGAATAACATCAAACCCTACCTCCATATTTATCTTCTCATAAGGGAGCACACCTACTGTTAAACCAAGATTTATCGTCGGCGCCACACGACCACCTGCCCCATCCTTAGTTGCCGGGACATAGACATCATTGGTTAAGTGGACTACCTTATACGGTTGCATATCTGTAGATGGAGACCAGATGTGGGTTGACGGTGTAGCATATACCGTTGCCGCACCGAGCATACTTATTAACGATACCGAACTAATTACACTGATC
>JAHFER010000091.1 GCA_023248365.1 Nitrospirota bacterium | reverse complement strand
AAAAACTCATAGAGGCCGCCTTTTATGTAAATCAGCTTTATTCAGGTTTTGAAAAGATATTTAAAAATGTTGCAAAGGTGTTTGAAAATAATATAGAGCAGGATTATTGGCATAAATCTATCCTTGAAAGAATGAATTTAGAGATACAGGATATCAGGCCTTCTTTAATCTCAGAAGGTAGTCTTAAATGTTTGAATGAATTGAGAGCATTCAGGCATTTTTTTCGTCATGCATACGATGCTGACATTGACAAGGATAAATTTAAAATTATTGCAGCAAGTGTGTCGGAGTTAAAAGAATTATTTGAAAATGATAAAAGAAGGTTTCTGGATTTCTTAGATCAGTTATTAAAAATGTGATATTAGGATGAATGGTTTTAATACAAATAAAGTGAGTGTAGTGATCCCTGCCATGAATGAAGAACGGGTCATAGGGACCGTAATTAAGGGTGTGAAATCCATACTTGGGGACGGGTGTGAGATAATTGTTGTTGATGATGGTTCAAAGGATAGTACAGGTAAGGTTGCTAAAGAGGCCGGTGCAAGGGTTGTTACACATCCGTACAATATTGGCAATGGCGCTGCTGTGAAGAGCGGGATAAGGGCCGCAACAGGGGATGTAATAGTTATGATGGATGCAGATGGTCAGCATAGGGCTGAGGATATACCAAGATTGCTCGAAAAGATTCGTACTTATGACATGGTTATCGGGGCAAGGACAGGCGAATCCGAAACCTCAATACACAGGGATGCGGCTAATACTATATATAACAGATTTGCTACCTATCTTACAAAAAAAGAGATACTTGATCTTACATCAGGTTTCAGGGCCATAAGGGCGGATATTGCAAAGAGATTTGTATATCTACTCCCCAACACCTTTTCTTATCCAACTACCATAACCCTTTCTTTGATAAGGTCCGGTCACAGTGTTGATTTTATACCTATTGTTGCTAAGAAGAGAGAGGGGAAGAGCAAGATAAGGCTGATAAAAGATGGAACCAGATTTTTTCTGATAATGTTAAAGATAGCGACCTTGTTTGCACCCTCAAGGGTATTTTTACCGGTGAGCGCCGGATTCTTTCTCACAGGAGTTGGATATTATATCTATACCTTTATAACTACTCACAGATTCACAAATATGTCAGCGCTTTTAATAGGCAATAGTGTAATTATATTTATGATGTCTCTTATAGCTGAACAGATTGCTCAACTACGGTTAGATAAAACAGAAGAACACCCTCACCTGCATAATGAGGAAAAAGATTAATCAACTGAATTAACTGCAATACGTCTTTTCGGAGAAAAAATAACAGACAGAAAAAACACGCCGGATACAAATAGCACTGTCGTTGCCCCTGATGGAAGGTCAAACCAGTAAGATAGCAGGACTCCCGCCACTGAAGAACCAACCCCGATTATAGCTGAATATGAAAACATCCTGATCATGCTGTACGTTAATTGATAAGCAGCCGCGGCAGGTGTTACAATTAATGCAAACACAAGTATCGCCCCTACAGATTTTAATGAAACTACAATAGTAATCGCGATTAAATTTAACAGAAGGAATGACAGCCACCCGGCGGCGATACCGCTTGCCTTTGCCATCTCTTCGTCAAAGGTAATGAAATGGAATTCTTTAAAGAAAAGATAAACTATTAACAGCACAATGGCTCCAAGTATTAGTATCACCTTTAAATCCATCTTTGTTACCGATAATATACTGCCAAACAGGTAACCGTACACCTCTGCATTGTAGACCTTCATAAGGCCGATAAATAACACAGCCAGGGCCATTGTGAGCGAGTAGAACATACCGACGGACGTATCAAGCATAAGAGCGCCCTTTTTGTTGAGATAGCCTACAATCCATACTGTTAACAGGCTGAAGACTATGGCTACAGCAAGGGGGTTAAATCCTGTAAGGTATCCGAGTGTCACGCCTGCAAATGCTGCATGAGATGTCCCTGCACCAATGAAGGTGAGGTTTTTTAGGATTACAAAGACCCCAATAATAGAACAGACTAAACCAATTACAATAGAAGCAAGAATAGCCCTCTGCATGAATTCATAAGAAAGCATCTCAAGCATTGCAGCCTCGTATAAAGTTAGGGAAGCGGACGGCTTTGTAAAAAGCTCCAGGTGCAAGGCGCGCGAATCCTGAGGAATGAGACGTACTTGTAGATACGTCGCAATGACGAAGGATTAAGCGCAACGCCGCAGATGGACTTTTTACGAAGCCGTCAGGCATGATGATGATAATCCCCTGCTATTACGTATGTCCCGCCTTCTTTTGTGGTCACAATTACCTGCTGTCCGTATACCTCAGTTAGTATCTTTTCATTTAATACCTCAGATGGTGTTCCAAAGGCATAGAGCCTGGTTTTTAGTAAGGCCATCCTGTCTACATATGGACTAATCATATTAATATCATGAGTAACAAGCAATACAGTAAGGTTTAGATTTTTATGAAGTCCGGATATAAATTTTATCATGCTGTACTGTGTTGGTGTATCAATTCCGGTAGTCGGTTCATCCATAAGTAAAATCTCCGGCTGTTGAACAAGTGCCCTTGCAATCATTACCCTCTGCTGCTGCCCTCCTGAAAGGTGTCCCAGAGGCGCATCTTTATAATCTGCCATACCAACTTCCGCCAGTGCGTTTACTACAAGTTCTTTGTCTTTTTTTGAAGGATGCTTAAACAGGCCGAGGGAACTGTACCTTCCCATCATTACAGTTTCTGCAACAGTAACCGGGAAGTTATGGTCTATCTGCCCCTTTTGCGGGATATATCCTATTTTGGCCCTGTGATGGCAGCGCAGTTTATGGCATGCACAATCGAATATCTGTATAGAGCCTGAAGTAGGGCAAACAAGTCCGAGTACCGATTTAAGTAATGTGGTTTTTCCTGAACCGTTCGGGCCGATAATGCCTACAAATTCACCCTGATGTATTTCAAGGCTCACATCCCTTATAGCTGTTCTGTTCTGATAGGAAATGGTGGCATTTAAGAGCCTTATAATTACATTATCGTTCATTTCAATCCGGTTGCAAGCTGTTCTCCGTTGTATTCCATCATATCAATATATGTGCCTGTCCCCGGTAGTCCGCCAGGTACCGGCGTCAGCACGATTAGTTTTGCCTTGGTTTCTTCAGATATAGCCTTAGGGATTTTGGGATTTAACTGAGGTTCAGATACTATAACCCTTATATTTTCCTGCCTTATTTTATTTATCAGGGCAGCGACATGCTTTGCAGAAGGCTCTGAGCCGACCTGCGTTTGTATGTTGTCTGCAATCTGCAATTTAAATCTCTGTGCAAAATACGGCCATGCAGGATGATGAGTAATAATCTTCCTGTTAGGAACCGCCCTTAATTTCTTTTCAATATTAATACGCATGGTGTCAATCTTTTTAAAATATTCCGATTGATTCACAAGGTAAACCTTTCTCCCTGCAGGGTCTATTTTTATTAATGCATCAGTAATGTGCCTTATCATGACCTTTGCCCTTTCAGGATCAAGCCAGATATGCGGGTTTCCTGCGGAGCGCTCATCATGATCATGAGAATCCCGCTCTTCACTTCGTAATAAAGGTATCCCGGTTGATGTTGTAACCACAGTGAGATTATTATTGGATGCATTTTTTATTAATGAGTCAACCCATATCTCAAGACCAAGGCCTATCTTGACAAGCACCCTTGCCTCCCTGACTGAGGCGATATCGCTGGGTTTTGGTGTATATGTATGTTCACTCTCAAGCCCCGTCAAAAGGCTTTTAACCTCCACCCTGTTACCCCCGACATTCTTTACAAAATCTTCAAGAAAGGTAAGGGTTGTAACTACCTTTATCTTCTGAGCCGCAAATACCTCTGCTGCGGAGGTTGTTAGTAAGATCAGGACTAATGTTATAAGCATTAAATAACGAGGCAGATAACGCATTGGTTATACTCCTTTCAAAGGAGATACCTCTCCTGGGGGAACATCTTTAACATCTTTTTTTAGTATCCTTATAAATGCCGAAACTATCAGGGGGTCAAACTGGGTTCCTGAATGACCCATTAATTCTTCTATCGCCTCGTCCTGAGAAAATTTCCTCCTGTAGGGGGAGATTGATGTCATGGCAAAATACGCATCTACTACTGTTATGATTCGTGCAAGCAAAGGAATTGATTCTCCTTTGAGTCCGGCAGGATAGCCTGTTCCATCATACCGCTCGTGGTGATGTAAGATAGCCGGAAGGACATCCTTAATTTTCAGCAGATTGCTCAGCAAGCTTACCCCCAACTCCGGATGACTCTTAACCAATTTCCATTCTTCTTCTGTTAATGGAGCGGGTTTTTGAATAACCTGAAATGGGATGCTGAATATTCCAACGTCATGCAGCATGGTAGCTATCTTTAGGTTCCTTGTTTGTCCCTCGCTAAGAAACATATTCTCAGCGATCTGAACTGTTATATTAGACATAGAGTTCAGTTGTCCTTTGTGATAGGGGATCTTAGCTTCAACTGCTGTATAGATACCCTTGAATAACCATTCTTCAGCCTGTTCTAATTGTGTCAGCGGCTTTACAGACTTCTGATCAAGTAAAGCCTTTAAGGTATCTCTGTAAAGGATTGAAGTATTGCGGCCGGAATCTTTTGCAAAGTAGAGCGCCTGGTCTGCCGCGTCAATCAGTCCTTTCCGGTCTGAGGCATTTTCAGGAAGGGATGCAATCCCGATACTTATTGCAACGTGAGCAGCCCTGTTTCCCATTACTGAAATAGGAATCTGGTTTATATGTTTTCTCAGACGGTCAGAGAACAAGAAGGCATTTTCAGCATCAGATTCAGGGAGTATTATTGCTATCTCTTCCCCCCCGTATCTGGCAGCAAAGTCAGAACGCCTGATTTCCTTTAGAATTATGCTGCTTATTGATTGAAGTACTACATCTCCGGTCTGATGACCGTAAGTATCGTTAAATTTCTTGAAATTATCAATGTCAATCATCAGGAGTGAAAGGTCATAGCCATACCTTGTTGAGCGTTCAACTTCTGCAGCAAGCCGTTTTTGAAATTCCCTGTGGTTGTAAAGGCCGGTAAGACCGTCAGTGGATGACAATTTGACGAGTTCTTCATGAGATGTCTGTATGGATATTGCCATATCATTAAAGGCATGGGCAAGCTGGCCGATCTCATCCTTCCTGTTAATGTTCACGCGGCTTGTCAGGTCCCCTTTGCTCATGGCTATACTGGTTAGTGTAAGTTCCTGAATAGGGTACGCAATCCTCCATCCTATTATACCGGCAGTAGCAAACAGAATTAATGAAATAGAAAGTACAAAAATAATATATTTTTGAGTAGATACTCCTGCATAAATCTTCTCTTCCTGTGTAATGACTCCAATGTTCCAGGTATTAAGGTTTCCGTTTTCTTTTGGCACATCCCTGTAAGTAATATAGGACAGTTTCCCATTATATATTATCTTAGCATTGCCGCCCTCACTTGCCATCATATGTTTAAGAACTGTCAGATATGTTGGATGCGATGTTGTCTCAACTGCAAATGGCAGTATTTCTCCAATTGTTTTCTCGCTGTGGGCTATGACGTGGCCTTCCTGGTCTATGACAAAAACCGTACTGTCAGGGTTGACAATGTTCCTGATGAAGCTGGTTATACTGTCTAAATAAATCTGCATGAATAAAATTCCAACCGGCTCTTTATTGCTGCCGAAGACAGGAGTGGCAAAAGGTATTACCCATCTTTTAGATGCCTGGGAAAATTCAGGGAGGCCGTTATAGACCTCACCTTTCTTGAACTTTATTACCTGATTAAAAAACGGCCTGTTCGAAATATTAAGTTCAGCCGATGGAATTAAATTACCGTCGTATACGTAATTAACTACCCCACCATTGATATTTGCAAACCCTGCTGATTCTGTGAGGTTTGGAGAAAGCGATGTCAGACTGAGCAGTGCATTTCCCTGGTCTTGCCTATAAATTCCTTTTTCAGAATTTTTTTCAAAGTAGCGTGTGAATGAGACATTCTGAGATGTAAGAAGCAGGTTGTCATTAGATTGTACAAAGAGGATTACAATATTCCTCATTCCATTGTTTACATCACGTTCCTGCTCTTTCAGGGAGACATTTAATAATGCGTCACGGCTGTTTGAGTAAGCATATAAACTTCCGATTATAAGCGGGATTACTCCGATTATTGAAAACAGGAAGAATAGCTTTGTATAAATACTTTTTATTGGTAAGATTTTTCTTAATATTTGGATCATGCCTGCCCTGTTTTAACGGAACAAATATGTTAACATATCTGGGGGAAAAATATAAGGTGTGGTTTTGATGGGCATGTCTTTTGTCATGCTTGACACGTATAGTACATAGATGTTAAGATTTCACCACTTTGGAACTTACTACGATTAAAGAAATTTTGCTTCAAAAGGTGCAGAATAACAGAGAAGAAATAGTGGCAGCAAAGATAAAAGGCTGCCTTGTGGATTTGAATAGCCGCCTGTCTGAAAATTCTGACATAGAATGGGTGAGTGTGTCCTCTCCTGAAGGGCTTGAAATTCTAAGACACAGTACAAGCCACCTTATGGCGCAGGCAGTAAAGGAACTTTATCCTGAGGTTAAGATTACAATAGGTCCTTCTATTGAGGATGGATTTTATTATGATTTTGACTATGAAAAGACTTTTACTGCTGAAGAACTGCTTAAAATTGAAGAGAGAATGAACAGCATTGTAAAAA
>JAHFER010000090.1 GCA_023248365.1 Nitrospirota bacterium | reverse complement strand
TGTGCGCACTCTTTCTGCATGGTTTCTACAACTCCCGGAAATGCCATATCATCAGGCTCACCAACACCGAGGTCAATCAATTCCCTGCAGGGATTTGCCTTTAGAGCCGCTGCCTTTGCGCGTTTTATTTTTTCGAACTTGTATATCTTATCCTCAATGCCGAACCTCTTCCCGCCAATACGCTCAGCAAAAACAGACTGAATAAAACTTTTACTCATTAAACCGCCTCCTGTTATCTAAAAACTAATAGTCAAACCACAGAGAACTCAGAAAACAAAAATAAAGGTTCACCCGAAAATCCTTTTCTCACACAAAGGCACGAAGGTCACAAAGAGGATAAATAAGATTTAAGGGAACAGCTTTATAAATTATATATTTCTTTGTGTTCTTTGTGTCTTTGTGTGAATATTTTCATACTCCTTTGTGAGCCGCAGGCTCATAACCGTTCTATTATTAAATTCTTCTCTGTGTACTCTGTGGTTAATTGCTTTTGTGGGTTTATCTCAATCCCAGAACATCTAACATATCATAAAGCCCTGGCTTCTGGTTTACTACCCACATGGCTGCCCTGACTGCGCCCCGTGCAAAATTATCACGTGCATGTGCCCTGTGAGTTACTTCTATCCGCTCACCATTGCCGCAGAACATAACAGTATGGTCTCCAACAATATCGCCGGCCCTGATAGTTTGAATACCTATCTCCTGTTTCGTCCGCTCGCCGATAATGCCATGACGGCTGAATTTACCTACTTCAGCCAGATTACGTCCAAGTGCATCAGCAAGCACCTGTGCCATTTTCATAGCTGTTCCGCTTGGGGCATCCTTTTTATGCCTGTGGTGCGCCTCAATGATTTCCACATCATATTCATCACCCAACACCTTTGCAATGTCCGAGATTACTTTAAAAACTACATTTACACCCACACTCATGTTAGGAGAAAATACACATGGAACCTGTGCCGCAAATTCCTTTACCTTCTTTTCCCCCTCATACAAAAAGCCTGTAGTCCCGATAACTATTGCCTTTCCAGCAGCACATACCTTCTCAAGGTTATAAAGGGTTGCCTCAGGAGACGAAAAATCTATTACTACATCAGCGCTATCCAGAATGTTCTCGATTCTATCCTCAATCTTCACTCCGAGCGGCCCCACCCCCGCCACTTCCCCTGCATCAAACCCTAAAGAAGGGTGATCCGGCCTCTCAAGTGCACCTGCGACTGAAATACCATCAATCTCCTGTATTGCACTGATTATCCTGCTCCCCATTCTGCCGGCAGCGCCGGTAACTATAGCTTTAACCAAAAAATCCTCCCTGTTAAATCAATCCATGCCCCTTCAGCACCTGCCGCAACTTCTCCTTATTCCCTTCTGCCATGGAACAGAGCGGGAGTCTCATTTCTTCAGTACATCTCCCCATCATGGACAGTGCGGTCTTTACGGGAATGGGGTTTGTTTCTATAAAAAGATTCTGGTGAAGATCAAACAGTTCATAGTGAATAGCCCTTGAGCGATTCATATCTCCGCTGCTAAATGCATCCCACATATCCGACATCTGTTTCGGGACGATGTTGGCAGTAACAGATATCATCCCCCTGCCTCCTGCGGCAAGTATGGGGAAGTTTATTGCATCTTCTCCTGAGAGTATCGCAATCCTGTCTCCGCACAAACTGTATATCTCGCATACCTGGGTCATTGAACCGCTCGCCTCTTTTACTGCGACTATATTTTTCAACTCAGCAAGTCTGGCAATTGTTGAAGGAAGCATGTTTACCCCTGTTCTTCCGGGAACATTATAAAGGACAATTGGAATATCAACCTCTTCTGCAATCTGCTTAAAGTGTCTGTAAAGCCCCTCCTGAGTCGGTTTGTTATAATAAGGCGTGATAAGAAGCGCTGCATCAGAGCCGCACTGTTTTGCAAAATTAGTAAGGTGTATGGCCTCATCCGTGCTGTTTGAACCTGTACCTGCTATAACAGGAACCCTCCCTGCTGACGCCTCTACTGTAAATCTGACAAGCCTGTTGTGCTCATCATGAGAAAGTGTCGCAGATTCTCCTGTAGTGCCGCACGGGACAATGCCATCCGTACCATTTGAGATATGAAAATCTATAAGGTCGCCATACGCCTTCTCATCTATCTTACCGTCTCTGAATGGCGTTATTATCGCCACCATAGAACCCTGAAACATTGCAATCCCCTTCCATGACTGACTTCTAACTTCTTACTGTCCCTTCATATACTTCAACAGCCGGTCCGGTCATATAAACATGATTATCTTTTTCAGACCATTCTATCTTTAAATCCCCGCCTGCGAGATGAACAACAACATCCCTGCCGGTAAACCCGTTCAAGTACGCGGCAACGGCTGATGCGCAGGCCCCTGTACCGCAGGCAAGGGTCTCACCTGACCCCCGTTCCCATACGCGCATAAGAACCTCTCCCTTGTTTACCACTTCAATAAATTCCACATTTGTACGTTTGGGGAAAAGTGTGTGATTCTCAATGTATGGCCCGTATCTGGCAACAGGAAAAGATTTTAGATTATTTAAAAATATGACAGCATGAGGATTCCCCATTGAAACACAGGTTATTCTGAATTCCTGATCTTCTATCTTCAGAGGATACCCCTTTACCCTGCCTTCTAAATTTACAGGTATCGCAGGGCCATCCAGTACAGGTTCGCCCATATCCACCCTTACCATTTCACCTGCTTTAACAGGTTTAATAATCCCCGCCATGGTCTCTATTACAAGCTCTTCTTTATCAGAGATCCCTCTGTCCCATATATATTTTGCAAAGCAACGAATACCATTCCCGCACATCTCCACCTGTGAACCATCTGCATTGAATATCTCCATCCTGAAATCAGCGTCTTTTGAGGGCAGCAGAATTAGCGCCTGATCAAAGCCTATCCCGAACCTGCGATCAGAATGTTCCTTGCAGAAAGCGGCCAAAGGCGGCAGGTCCTTCTGATTAATAGCATCAATCAGGATAAAGTCATTGCCAAGCCCGTGCATTTTGGTAAATTTAAGATTCATCCGAAAATCCCCGAACCGTCATTCCCGTGTAAACGGGAATCCAGAATGCCGCCCATGTTCTGGATTCCCACTTTCGTGGGAATGACATTTTCGTCATCGTTTTCTATTGTTGCTAAGGTCCTTATATCTGATCACCTAACATTGTTTCCCCTCTTACAAGGTCCTCATAACTCTCGCGTTTTCTTATAACGTAATATTTATCCCCGTCAACCATTACCTCTGCCACTCTTGGCCTTGAATTATAATTAGAGGACATGGTAAAACCATACGCGCCGGCACTCATGACTGCAAGTTGATCGCCTGGCTCTGGTTTTGCAATCTTTCTATCCTTAGCAAGAAAATCTCCTGACTCACAAATCGGGCCGACAACATCAGCAGTAATCTCCTCAGATACCTTTTCTTCTACCGGGATTATCTTATGGAATGCATCATACAGGCTGGGCCTGATAAGATCATTCATGCCTGCATCAACTATAACAAAGTTCTTTGCCTCTCCGGTCTTAAGATACAACACCTTTGTTACAAGAATCCCTGCGTTACCCACAATTACCCTTCCGGGTTCAAATATCAGTGTACAACCCAGGCCTTTTATCATCGGGATAATTGCCGCCCCAAATTCCCGTGGAAGAGGCGGTTTCTCTTCACTATATGTAATACCAAGCCCGCCGCCTGCATCAATGTATTTTATATCTATCCCTGATTCCTTCAGCTTTGAAACGAGGTTTAATATCTTTTCCATAGCAGCAACAAAAGGCCCCACCTCAGTTATCTGGGATCCAATATGTTTGTGTATTCCCACAACCTCTATATTTGGCAGTGTTGAAGCAAGCTGATACTCTTCAAGTGCGCTCTTTATGCTGATTCCAAATTTGCTCTTCTTTAGTCCTGTTGAGATATACGGATGCGTCTTTGGATCAATATCAGGATTAACTCGCAGAGCAATCCTTGCCTTAACACCAAGTTTTCCTGCAACCTCATTTATCTTTTGTAATTCTAAAGGAGACTCCACATTGAACATAAGAACATCGGACTTAAGTGCATATGCAATCTCTTCTTCCGTCTTACCGATACCTGCATATACAATCTTCTGAGGATCTACACCGGCCTTCAACGCCCGGAATAGCTCACCGCCTGAAACAATATCCGCTCCGCTCCCTTCTTTTGCAAATAAATTCAATATGGCAATATTGGAATTTGCCTTCACTGCAAAACAGACTATGTGCGGGATTTCCGCAAATGCACAATCAAAGACATTGAAATGGTTTCTCAATGTACGGGAACTGTATATATACACAGGAGAACCGACCTCCTCTGTAATCTTCTTCACAGGAACCTCTTCACAATAAAGTTCTTTGTCCACATATTTAAAATCATGCATCTCTGTACACCATCCCCACCCTGACCCTCCCCTTGAAGGGGAGGGGAATATTTAGGTTATTGGTTATTAGTTAAAAATCACCGGTTATTATTTTTTAGTTATTTGTTACCTGTGATTTATCTTAGTACACTTCCTCCGCCTGAATCTCAACAAACATCAGCCTTGCATTGTTTATCTGATCCAGCGCCTCCCGGAAAGATGTACTTAGATTAATACACTTTAACTTAACCGGAGAGAGACGATCCTTCAGACTAACATCAAAAAGTGCAGATAGGGCCGCAGGTGTAATACCCTTTAAGTTCTCAAAATTGATAACTATGTCCATCTTAGATTTTTCAATCGCATTAATAATACGATTTCTTAATTCTAAGGCATTAATCTTGTCCATCGTGCCATCAAGTTCTATCAACAGCGCCTGCACCTTTGGACTCTTCTTAACTTTGATAAGAAGGTTATTGCCAACGGTACTTACCTGTTCCGGCACAGATTCAATCTTTTCCTTTATAGTGCTGACTGCATTAGGAATAAATCCCTCTGTCTTTTTTGCCGGAATAATGCCCGTGATTGTAGGCAATATCTTTGCAAGCGGTGTCAGGCTCCCTTCAGGAACACGCTTTATAATCCTCCTGTAGGCCCAGTTAATTGCCAGACGTTCCGGAATCAGCATCTTTCTTGGAACCTTAAAGAAGCTTGGCACAATCCTCTTAAACATTGAGGGATATGAATAGAACTTATGATACGCCCAGAAAAATCCCTCCTGAAGCGTCTTCTGACTCATTAGCTTTGGCTGGAATACAACATGTCTTCCATCATAGTGAGACCAGTCCCTGTCTGTAATCCTTCCCTCTGCATCCATCCTTTTATAGAACTCTGTTCCGGGCAGAGGTGTAAGTATATTAAACATAACAAGCTCTATCCTGTTTTCCTGCAGGAAGTCCACAGTACGCTCAAATACAGAATCATCATCATGGTCAAAACCAAATATCATTCCGGTCTGAATAAGTATCCCGTAGTCATGAAATTTCTGAAATTCCTCTTTAAATTTATCCACCTTATTAAACCTCTTATTTGCAGCGGCCAGGTTATCCGCTGATATGCTCTCAACCCCGATGAACAATCCGGTACAGCCGCTCTTTGCCGCAAGCTCCATGAGTTCAGCGTCCCTTGTCATTGTTAAACTTGCCTGACTTCCCCATTGTATCTTGAGGGGGATAAGCGCCTTAAAAAGCTGTTTGGCATAGGCCTTATTGCCTGCAATATTATCATCAACAAATACGATAAATCCCTTCTTTAATCTCCTTACCTCTTCCACCACCTCTTCCACTGGTCTTAAGCGGTATTGATTACCCCCAAAGATAGCAACAGTGCAGAAGTCACATGTAAAAGGACACCCCCTGCTTGTCTGGACACAGTTGGTAGTCCAATAGGAATTAGGCCTGAACAGCTCCCTCCTTGGAGTTGGAAATCCGCAAAGTACAGGAAGCTCAGTTTCTTTATAGACAGGCTTCATCTGACCCCGCTTAAAATCTTCAATAAGTACCGGCCATGTTTTTTCTGCCTCTCCAACTACAATAGTGTCTGCATGTACCTTTGCCTCATCAGGGCACATACTCGTATGGATCCCTCCAAGCACTGTCTTAACCCCTCTTGCCCTGAATTTCTCTGAAATCTCATAAGCCCTCGGCGCAAGATACGTCATTGTTGTAATGCCTACCAGGTCTACATCAGCGTTAAAATCAATATCCTCTACACACTCATCAAGGATCTTCACTTCAACATCAGGCGGTGTAAGAGCCGCAATAGTTGGTAAGCCCAGTCTTGGAAACCAGAATGACCTCACATCCCTTTTTGTGTAGGCAAATATGGATTTCTTATTTTCAGGTGATATTAAAAGCAACTTCATCTTTTTCTTCCTCCCTCTCTACTACTATCAATTGTTATCTTATCAGGTGGTATTGGATCTCCCTTTTTGCCGCATGAAGAGACTGCCATAAGGAAAATCAATACCAGCGCTGAGAAAAGGATTATGTTTCTCATGAACAAATCTCCTCAATCTCTGCAATCCTTTTTAATACTGTCTCCCTTGCAGTACCTCCTGTTACCCTTCTTATGTTCACACCCTTCTCCGGTGTTGCTATGTCATGTATATCCTTTCCGAATTTGTCAGAGAACTTCTTAAGCCCGGCAATGCTCAGTTCTTCTAACTTTTTGTTATTATGCACACAGTATCCCACAACCTTTCCTGTAATCTCATGGGAAGTCCTGAACGGAACCCCTTTTCTTACAAGATAATCTGCCATATCAGTTGCCCACATATATCCCTTGTCCGC
>JAHFER010000089.1 GCA_023248365.1 Nitrospirota bacterium | reverse complement strand
GGTCCAAAATAAAGGGCGCCATCCTGTTGAATCCGTCTTACAACCTCTATTCTTGGATATTTATCTTCCACATAAAGCCTTATAAAGGGATAGTTCTTGTCATCCCTTAGTATGACATTATAGCGGGGCCTGTATTTTTTTATCAGATTGCTTTCAAGGATGAGCGCCTCAAGTTCAGATTCAGTTACAATCCATTCAATATCCGTAATATGCCTGACCATATTTTCAATACGGGTAGTAAGTGTGGTACTTTTCTGAAAATACGACTTCACACGGTCTATTAAACAAAGCGCCTTCCCAACATATATAACCACCCCTTTATGGTCTTTCATCAGATATACGCCGGGACAATCAGGAAGTGAAATGAGTTTCTCTTTTATTTCTGAACTGAAATTGTACGCCATTTCCATAATCATATTTTAGCATAAATAAGGGGGAAGTTTGCTTTGAAAAATGAAAACTGATAGGATAATAACCGTGTAACGTGACCGTTGTCCGTGTACGTATCACAATTAAAAGGAGACAATTCGATGTTAGAAGAATTTATAAGCGATATTACATCTCTCAAAGAAAAGGCAGAAAACCTGCGGAGGTATCTTTGACATAGATAGTGCGAAGGAGAGGGTCACAGAACTCGAAAGCATGATGCACACCCCCTCATTCTGGGATAACCAGCAGGAGGCACAGCGTATATCAAAGGAAAAGTCTCACCTTGAAAAAAAGATAACCAGGTGGAACAATGCTGAAAGGGCATTAGACGATTTAGACGTCCTTGTTGAGTTAGCAGAAGAAGAGAAAGATAATTCCTTATTTAACGACATAAGGGACGGGATAAAGAACCTGCGGAATACCTTCACCAGCCTTGAGGTAGAGACCCTCCTTTCAGGAGAAGTAGACTTAAACAATGCAATAGTTACTATACATCCTGGCGCCGGCGGAACAGAATCTCAGGACTGGGCAGAGATGCTCATGCGTCTTTATATAAGATGGGCAGAACGGCATGGATACAAAGTTGAGATATTGGATCATCAAGCCGGTGATGAGGCAGGTATCAAAGACGTTACCTTAAATGTGATTGGTGACTACTCTTATGGCTATCTTAAGGCAGAATCCGGAATACACAGACTCGTGCGGATATCTCCCTTCGACTCCAATAAACGCCGCCATACATCCTTTGCATCTGTATTCATTTATCCTGAAATTGAAGATGACCTGACCGTTGAAACAAATGAAGATGATCTCAGGATAGATACCTTCAGGGCGAGCGGTGCAGGCGGCCAGCATGTAAACAAGACCTCCTCTGCCATACGTATAACACATATACCAACCGGAATTGTAGTACAATGCCAGGATGAACGTTCCCAGCATAAGAATAAGTCTTCAGCCATGAAGATATTGCGGGGTAAGTTATACGAGGTAAAGAGAATTGAGCATTCGAAAAAGATGGAAGGCCTTTCACCGGAAAAGAAGGATATAGCCTGGGGAAGCCAGATCCGCTCCTATGTAATGCAGCCCTACCAGATGATCAAAGACCACCGTACCAATGTGGAAAGTGGAAATGTCACAGCAGTGCTTGACGGAGATATTGATATGTTTATCAATGCATACCTTACTGCACAACTTAAAACCAATTTGACACCGTCTTAATGGGATGACAGGAAAGTTTGCATTGCTAATGAAACAGCCATGAACACGGCACTTGCAAAGGGTAAAGAAAAAAACCGCACCTTCAAGGGGTCAATCCATATGCCTGTGTAACTTTTCATTTGACACCCTCTCCATGTTTAGATAACATGGGATTACGTTAAATTATCTGAGGATTCTTATGAATAAGGAAGACCTATTAAAAAGAATTACTATTAATTCAGAAGTATTAGTTGGCAAACCTACCATCAGGGGACTACGCATAAGTGTAGAGCAGATAATGAATGCCCTTGCCAACAATGTCCCTGTCAAAGAATTATTGGAAGAATATCCGGAACTTGAGCCTGAAGATATTCAGGCAGTGCTTATGTATGCCGCTCAAATCATCTCTGAAGAACGCCTCTTTCAGTTAAAATAAGAATGAATAAGTTAGAAACAACAATTAGGGACTATTTTGAAGGCAGAAAAGAAGTGACAGCGGTTTATCTGTTCGGTTCCTATGCTACTGGTAAGGAGCATGATTGCAGTGATATAGATATTGGTGTCGTCCTTGATGAGAGCGCACTGGAATCATATACAGAAAGAAGGGAAAACTATTTAGTCGGACTTGGAAGAATCTTAAGAAAGGATATTGATCCGGTAATCTTAAATAAGGCGAATCTGACACTATTGAGACAGGTATTCTTAACCGGCAAATGCATTCTCGTTAACAATTCAAAGAAACTGGCCATCTATAAAACTGTTATGTTTGTCAGGATAGCAGAGTTCAGCTACTATCGCAGTCAAATGCAGGCAGGATTGATCAGAAAGATTATGAAGGGATAAATCATGATTGACCGGGATTTAATACTGACAAAATCCAGTTTTGCGAAAAAACATTTGGGCCGTATTAGAGAAAAGAGTAATACTGACCTTCAGACCTTTCTGACGGACATAGATCGTCAGGAGAGTATTTTATTTAATGTACAAATGGCCGTTCAAAATTGTATTGATATCGCAGCACATATTATAAGTGAAGAAGGCTTTGGTGTACCTGGAAGTACAAATGAGATGTTTTACATGCTGCAGGAAAATGGATATTTAGATATAGAGCTGACAGAAAAAATGGTTAAGGCTGTAGGTTTCCGAAACCTTATAGTGCATGAATATGGCAAGATTGAGTTAAGCAGGGTTTTTGAAATAGTTCAAAAAAATATTGAAGACCTGAATAAGTATCTACGGGTTATTCTTGGAAAATCAGGCATAGTAGAATAGATACTACTTCTAAAAAAATGCAGCCTTAGCTTTATTATAAGGAGACTTTTAGTTATTAACGCTTCCTGATATTCCCCTTATTCTGATAAACCTACCTCCAGACCTTCCTTATATTCCTCAGGATTTGCGCGCCTTGCACCTGGAGCTTTTTACAAAGCCGTCCGCTTCCGTCTTAATGAGACAGATGTTAGATATTCCTTATCAACCATGATATATTATCAACATTATGACACGTTTGATCAAAGAGAGGTCAAAGAAAAAAGGGCTTCCACCAGGAAGCCTTGTCCATATTGGAGAAAATAGCGGGAAAGAGGTTAAGATCACGGTCTTTGATTATGATGAGGCACATCTTCAGGAATTAGAGATAAAGAATATTGCGCAGTGTTTTACCTTCAAGGATAAACCCACAGTAACATGGATTAATATCGAGGGGCTTCACAAGCCGGAGGTAATTCAGAGTCTCGGTGATTGTTTTGGACTCCATCCCCTTGTATTGGAAGACATCATGAACACTGACCAGCGCCCGAAGATGGAGGATTACAAGGATTATTTATACATTGTCCTGAAGATGCTCCATCATGCAAAGGATTCAGAGATTATCACAGAGCAGATAAGCCTTATTCTCAACCCAAACTTTGTTATATCTTTCCAGGAAGGTTTAGAGGGGGATGTCTTTAGTCCTATCAGGGAAAGGCTCAGGGCGGGTAAAGGCCGCATCAGGGGAATGGGGGCTGACTACCTTGCATACTCTCTGATAGATGCGATAGTGGACAACTATTTTACGATCCTTGAGGAGACAGGAGAGAGAATAGAGGGCCTTGAGGAAGAGGTTGTTACTAATCCGCAGAAAGACACAGTACACAGAATACACGATCTGAAAAGGGAGATGATTTTCCTTAGAAAGGCTGTGTGGCCTCTCAGAGAGGTGATAAGCGCCCTTCAGCGGGGCGATTCACCGCTTATAAGGAGCACAACAGCCATCTACCTCAGGGACGTATATGATCATGCCATTCAGGCGATTGACACTATAGAGACGTCCCGGGATATGCTATCCGGTATGCTCGATATATACCTCTCAAGCATCAGCAACCGGATGAACGAGATCATGAAGTTCCTCACCATCATAGGCACGATCTTTATACCACTGACATTTATAGTTGGTGTCTACGGTATGAACTTCGAGTTCATGCCTGAGTTGAAATGGCAGTATGGCTACTTTGCAATTATGACTATAATGTTTGCCATAGGCGTCATCATGCTGTTTTATTTCAAGAGAAAGAAGTGGCTCTAACCAGATTATTTTACAGGTGTTACAGTTGCCTCTTCAATAATAGCCTCATATTTATAGCCGGCCCCAAAGTCTTTTCCTACTGCAAGAGTTCCGGTCACAACTACTTTCTCCCCGACTTTAGCAGTATCCTTGGTTGTTGCGGTTAGATCATTGGTCCCCGGCTTTCCGCTGCCATCTTTTATATGTACCCAGTTTTTTCCCATGATGCCGCTGTTGAATTTTACAACTTCTCCCTTAACCGTAATCTTCTTTCCATTGAGCGCATCCTTCTTTGCAAAGACCTCTTCAACCTTTACTACATCCTTTGCCGCTGCAATCTTTTCACTTCCTTCTGCAGAGACATTGTTTATTGTCCCGGCGGTCAGGACAACTGCTAATGATAATACGACAATTAAATGCAATTTCATCTGGTATCCTCCTTAATTTTTAGGTATAGAAACATATCATGTGACAGAAGAGTAATCAACTATTTTTTATCTTAATATCAGCTTCACCTTACTCACCCCGTCCGGCAGATGTGTTATCTTAAATCCAAGCCCCGCACAAACTCCGAGCATGCTTACATTATCCGTAAGAACTAAGCCGTAAACCTCTTCCAGTCCCTTTTCCTGCGCAAATCCTATCAGCATATCCACAAGTTTGTACCCAAGTCCTTTTCCCTGAAAATCATCGCGCACGATAACTGCAAACTCACCTTTCCTGAAGTCCAGCTCTATAATAAGTCTCCCAACACCAATAATCTTTTTCTTCTCCCCTTCTGTTAGTTCTGCAACTATTGCCATCTCCCTGTCATAGTCTATATTGCAGAATCTGGTCATCATCTCATGAGAAATCTTTTTAATAACCTGGAAGAATCTTCCGCGCAAGGTCTCCTCAGAAAACGTTGCGTGCATCTCCTGCTCCAGAGGCTCATCTTCGGGGCGTATTGGTCTTAATATAACCTCGGTTCCGTCATTTAACTTCCATGGTGTTATATATTTTGTTGGATATGGTGTAATTACAAGGTGCGGGTAAGGAGCAGACGATTCCGGTACATAACTTTCAATAACAATCCTCGCATCAAGGGCATAGGCCTTTCCATTTGATATTGCAAGGGGGTTTATGTCTATCTCTTTTATTTCAGGAAAATCCACTATCAGGTTTGAGAAACTCACTATAATCTGTTCAAGCTGTTTCAGGTCAGCAGGAGGCCTCCCCCTGTAACCCTGAATCATTTTATATACCGTTGTCTCCTCCATGAGTCTTCTTGCCAGAGTCTGATTCAATGGAGGAAGTCCGATTGAGAAATCCTTAAAAAGTTCAGCGGTAATACCTCCCATCCCAAACAGAATTACAGATCCAAAGTCATTATCTTTTTTTGCCCCCAGTATAAGTTCGTAGTCTATCTTCTCAATCATCTTCTGGACAGAGATGCCTGTTATCTCTGCCTGCGGGGCTTTCTCTCTGATGCGCCCAATCATGCCATCATATTCTTTTCTCAACTTAGCTTCATTATCTATGCCTGTAACCACGCCACCCACATCGCTCTTGTGGGAAATATCAGGAGAAACAATTTTAATAACTACCGGATAACCAATATTAGCGGCAATGTTTATAGCCTCTTCAATATCTTTAGTAATCTGCGGTCTGATAGTTGGGATACCATAATTTGAAAGAAACCTCTTTGCCTCATCTTCAGTAAGGATGTTCCTCCCCTTTTTATTCAACTCTGCGATAAACGCCTTAAGGTTATATTTTGGCGGGGCCTGATCAACAGGCAACTGTCCCGGGGTTTCATAGAGAAGCTGAAGATTTCTCCCGTATCTGTACATATACATGTAGGTCTTAACAGCATCCTCGGGTGTATCATAGGAAGGTATTTTATACTGTAGGGAGATCTCCCTTGCCCTGGAGACCTCTTCACCCCCCATCCATACGGTTATGACTGGTTTGAATGTCTTCGTTGCGATATCAGCAAGCTCCTTAGCAAGTTCAGCAGGATTTGCCTTTCCCTGCGGTGTATACATCACTATAACGCCATTTACATTCGGATCAGTTAAACAAACATTAAGGGCATTAACATACCTCCCTATATCAGCATCACCAAGTACATCCACTGGATTATCTTTACTCCAGTATGCCGGCAGATGTTCGTTTAATGCCTTCATACTATCTTCAGAAAGCTTTGCGAGCTTCCCACCCAATCCAATTACAAGGTCAGTGGCAATTACACCTGCCCCGCCTGCATTTGTAATAATTGCTAATTCAATGCCTCTTGGAAGATTCTTTGAATGCAAAACTTCTGCGGCATTAAACAGATCTGAAATATCACTTATCCTTATTACACCCACCCTTTTGAAGGCAGCATCATAGACCTGATCATCCCCTGCCATTGCGCCGGTATGGGATAATGCGGCCTTAGCACTCTCAGCATATCTGCCGGGCTTCAGTATAATTATGGGTTTATTCCTTGCAAATCCCCTCGCTGCACTGATAAACTTTTTCGCATTTCCGATCCCTTCCATATAGAGCATAATGCTCTTTGTCTCAGGGTCATCTCCGAGGAAATCAATAAGGTC
>JAHFER010000088.1 GCA_023248365.1 Nitrospirota bacterium | reverse complement strand
GGTCTCCTGTGATTGCTACAATCGTGGATTTCAACAGCCCCCTTTTTTTGAGACTCGTCAGTATCTGCTCCACCGCAGAATCACTGAAATTGACAGCATTCCGGTACCTGTTATAGACAGGCTTAATTGCCTCAAAATTAGAATTGGACTTTTTAACATTTAAATAATTAATCTCTTCAATTGCAGGCCGGTATTTGGCAAATTCCGGCGTGTACCTGTAAGGCGCATGAGGTGAATCAAGGAACATAAAAGAGAAAAACGGCTTTGCCTTATCATGCTGTGCAAGAAAATCTTCAAAGCGCTTCCCCATCAACAGGTCACGCTCTGCAGAACTTTTCCCGGGAAGTCTATCCTCAATAGTATCAGGAGGAAGTTTTACAAATGCAGTTCTTCTGAATTCCGGATATGTTAACTCTGTGCTTGAAAGTATCTTGAAATCATATCCCATACCCTGAAGAACATCCATAAATACAGGCGATTTCCTTTCAGCAAGAACTTGATGCCAGTATGTCCCGTATAACCCATAGAACATGGAAAAGATCCCGAAGCGGGTTGAATTACCGCCGCTGTAATGATTCTCAAACACTAATGACTGTTTGCTGAATTCATTTATATGAGGGGTAATATCTTCATTCATCATGTCAAAACGCCACGAATCAAGGACAATCCATACAACGTTAACACGCTTCAGATTATTCTCAATCTTAAACTCCGGTGACGGATAATTGAGTAGGCTTGCCTTAGGCATGTAATCAATTATGCTGTTTTCCTTCTTCATGCCAAGATATTTTTCCATGGCCTTATCAGCAAACAGCGGCAGATAAAGGGGGAATAACTTCTGATAACGTGTAATGTTATTCATGTCGTAAAAATTTGCATAGGCAAAGATAACCTTGTCAGCAGTGATAATCATAAAAAACAGAAGCACAGAAACAACAACAGCCCTGGCCGGACGCAACCTTTCAATAAATCTTCTGCTTAAGGTACGTGAAAAATATCTGTACAATATAAACAGACTACCCAGCTCCAATAAAATAAGGAACAATAAAATCATGATGAATGTTATAACCGTCTTTTTCCCCAACTGCACTGAATCACTTGCACCCTCCGTGGTAAGGGTGTTGATAACAATTCCATTTATATGAAAACGAAAGATCTCATACATATGAACATCCACAAGAAGAAGGGCCTGAAATAAAAACATTACTAAAGGCGGGAGAGTAAATAGCTGTATAGAGGATTTAATAAAACGTGTGAACGGCCATAAGAAGATTCCGATAACTAAGATCAGGATGGCAAAGTTTGAAATAAATGCAAGGTGTGCGTATCCCCATGCAGGGAAGTCTACTGCAGAAGGTCCATAGGAAAGATAAGGATAGGAGATAAAGAGAGAAATTATGTAGTTTGCAAGGAGAAAAGAAAAAAGAGTTTTGTATCGTATGTGTTTACTTACCTGGCTCATATATTACTACCCCTTAATAAGCTTATAACTTCCTCTTCCTGAAAACCGTTCTGTAACGTTATTAACAAACATAGTCTTTATAATGCGACAGTATTCATGCCAATTAAGAGTATTCCTCCACTCCCTGGAAGAAAGGTTCAGACTGACAAGGTGTTTCTTAATCCGTTCTGCCATAACACCGGGATGTGTTCTATCAAAGGATTTAAAAAACCTTCTTGGGAACTGAGTGTAAAGGCTCTCCAAAAATTCAGACTGCTGTTCCATCTTCCAGTATTTTGAAATATCCCTGTTCTTGTTTGCAAGTGCCTTTTCTGACTTTACAGTACAGTAATGAAAAAGGGGGATCCCTGTATCAATAACACGTATCCTGCGTCCGGATTCCTTGTATTTTGGATGAACAGTAAATCCAGCGGCATCCCCCCGGGACATAACAAAGCAGTGAGGTTTTACAATACGGCAGCGCCGCCTTATATTCCACGGGTATATGTCGAGCAGTACATTATAATCACCCCAGAAAAACATCTCCTTTAACATAAGCCCTTCAACCCTGTCATCATCCTTATACTTTTCAATATATTTCATGATAGCAGAAAGGTCATCTTCATGAATAACCTCATCTGCCTGAAGGTAGAAGGCCCATTTACCTGTACAATTAAATAAGGCGATATTTGTCTGCTGGGCGTATACATAACCGCCGGTTGTAATATTGGGATTCCATTGACTCTGGATAATCTTAATCTTCCGGTCGCCTATTGAGTGGATCAGGTCAAGAGTGCCATCATCGTCCGGTCCGACATTTACGATAAATTCATCTACAATGGGTAGAATAGATTTTATACTCTCCACCACCGGATAATCAAGCTGAACAGCCCTTCTGATAAAGGTAAATCCTGATAATAATGTCATACTGTTTATTTGCGGACTCCAGGGGTCATTTGTCTTCAACCATGTTTTTCTATTGCACTATAATATAGGAATACAAAGATTAAATCAAATACAAAACATCTGTTTCATATTGAGAGAATAAGAAATATATTGTACAATGACTACGATATGATTACGAAACTGCTCCACACGCGTATGCGGGTAAATGATATGGAAGAAACTCTCCGCTTCTATACAGATATACTGGGGCTGGAGTTAGTAGAAAGAAAATTGTCTCCCAGAGGATCAGAGCTGGCCTTTCTTAAAGTGCCGGGCAGTGATGAGCTTATAGAAATATGTTCATTTCCCGCCAGCGGCAGGGTGCAATTGCAGGAAGACCTCATTCACCTCGCCTTTGAAGTAGAAGATCTTGATGATACAATAGCCTGCCTTAAAGAAAAAGGTATTCCAATCACTGATGGCCCGACCATCACCTCTTCAGGAAGCCGCTTCTGTTTTATTGACGCACCGGATAAATATGAAATAGAACTGATAGAAAAAAAGTAACATCTACAAGGATGCAGCGCAACGCCGCAGATGGAGTTTTTTTCCGAAGCCGTTAAACAAAGCTTGACTTTGTTCTCAAAGAAACTATATAATCATCTTGCTTAAAACATTACTGCGGGGTGGAGCAGCTTGGTAGCTCGTCGGGCTCGAAAAACGCAGGGATAATATGAGCACAAAGCTCAAAGGAGACATAGCCGAACAAGCGGCCATACTTGAGGCACTGAAGCATGGCTGGGGAGTTCTCAAACCAATCGGAGATCGGTTGCCATATGATCTTGTCTTCGATGTAAATGGAACTCTCGTCAAAGTACAGGTAAAGTGTGCATGGTTCAACGGTTCACGAGGCAACTATGTTGTGGATAACCGGAGAACCAAAACGAATCGAAGAAAAATGGTTCGGGATGCATATAAGCCAACAGACTTTGATTTTGCAATGGTTTACTTGGTAGAGTTAGCCATATTCTATGTTTTCCCGGTTGATGTGTTCATTGACTACGGCAGCGAAATTCACATAGTCGAAGTCAACAAGCGGCAGCGAAAACCTCGTTCTGCGAATTATCGCAACGCTTGGAAATTAATCCTGCAATGGGCTGCATGTGAGGAAACTCACTTGCGAACACCTGTCAAATTCGGGGAAGCCGTTTGTGAGGTAATCCCGAGCCAAGCTCCAATGGATATTTAACATTGGAGAAGGTGTAGAGACTTAATGGCAGGCACCTTAACGGTTCAGCCGAAGGTGAAGAGAAAGTCCAGACCACAAACTGGTTGGTACAGGCAGCGAAAGCTGTAGTGGTATGCATAACCCGAAGGTCGTCGGTTCAAATCCGGCCCCCGCTACCAATGAAATTCAGGGGATTACAGCAATTGCTGTAATCCTTTTTTTGTTTTTATATCTCCGTATTTTTTCTTAAACTTCGAGTGTTACTTTAAAAACCTCTGAATATTTTTTGAGTAAACACTCCTCAACTGCCAATATATTCAACTCGCTCCCAGGATTTTTTGTCCCAAGAATTCCTTTCCCAAGAACCTCTTTCATTGACGTCATCTTAACTCCCTTTATATTACAGGGAATTATATTATCAAAAGGGGCAAGGTCGTTGTTAGCGTTTAATGAAAATCCGTGCATTGTAAAATCCCTTATAATCCTGACACCTATACATCCTATCTTTTTTTCATCTACCCATACACCGGTAAACCCCTTTTTTCTCTGTGAATTAATCTGAAAGTCTGCCAGGGTTTTTATCATTACATCTTCAAGCATTCTCAGGTAGGTATGATAATCAGAAGTGTACGACTTAATGCCAATAATGGGATACCCCACTATCTGACCCGGCCCGTGATATGTAGCCCCGCCGCCTCTGTCTGTAAAGTAGACAGCAGGTGCGTCAGGATCATTCTCTTTTAGCACAGGCTGTTCAACTTCACTTGTACGGCCGAATGTATAGGTTGGAGGATGCTGAAGGATAATTAAGGTGTCGTCTATTTCATTATTTGTCCTTGCAGTAAAGAGTTCTCTCTGAATATCCCATGCCTTACCATACTCCACCAAACCCGGTTGCAGAAGTTTGCACCTTCTCACTTTTTCCCCTCCACCCCTCTAAACTTCCCTTTATCATTGTCAGGAACTGGTCAGCCTGGGCGCCGTCAATTACACGGTGGTCAAATGAAAGGCTGAGATACACCATCTGCCTGATTGCAATGGCATCATTTATAATGATGGGTCTTTTGATTATAGCCCCAATCCCTAAAATAGCAGTCTGACCAGGGAAGATTATAGGTGTCCCAAAAAGGCTCCCTCCAATGCCGTAGTTTGTTACTGTAAAAGTTCCATCCAGTACATCATCAACACTTAACTTTTTTTCACGTGCCCTCTTTGCAATATCCTGAATCTCCCTGGCAAGATCAATTAACCCCTTTTTATCAGCCCCTTTGATTACCGGCACAATCAAACCATCCTCGATTGAAACCGCAATCCCGATATTAAAATATTTTTTTATTACTATGCCCTTTTCAGTCCATGAGGAATTAAGCATTGGATATTTCTTAATGGCTGAAGCAGCCGAGGCAATTATAAATGGAAAGTATGTGAGGTGTATGCTGTTTTCCTTTAAAAAGGCATCTTTATTTGCTTCTCTGTAATGGGCAATTGCAGTCATATCAACTTCAAATGTAGTCGTTACATGAGGTATCTCTGTAGTGCTTTTAACCATCCGTTCCGCAATAATTTTACGTTTAGAACTAAGCGGAATAAGCTCTTCCCTTTCCTCCGGTTTTATTACCTCGGCAGGTTCGGTTGTTGCAGTTTCAGTAGTTGTTCCGGTAAGAGGTATCTTCTGTGTCCTTTCAACGTAATCTAAAATATCCTCTTTTGTAATCCTCCCGCCTGCACCTGTCCCATAAATCGTTTCCAGATCAATCCCATATTCTTTTGCAAGGCGTCTGACAAGTGGGGTGTATATTTTTTTGGTCTCAAAACCTTCTACACCCTTTTGTTCGTCCGAAACTCCTCCATCAAATCCCCCCATACCCCCCTTTTCTAAAGGGGGGGGAGGGAAGGGGGCAGAACGTGCTGCGCCCTCTTTCAATTCCTCAATCAAAGCAATTACTTTACCTACAGGGACCGTTTCACCAACTTTATGCAGGATGTTTTTTAATATACCTGAGACAGGTGAAGGAACTTCAGTGTCAATCTTATCTGTACTAATTTCAACGAGGGGCTGATCTTTCTCTACTCTTTCACCTTCGTTGACAAGCCACTTTAATATTGTTCCCTCTGCAACGGTTTCCCCCATCTGGGGCATTATTATTTCTTTCATGTTAATACGCTGCCAGCCTTCTTGCGGCCTTCAGTACATCATCTACCTTAGGCAGGTAGAGATCTTCAAAGGGCGGGCTGAAGGGGACCGGTGTATCAGGAGCAGCAATACGGACAATAGGGGCATCGAGATATTCAAACATGTCCTCTGAAATTAATGCCGCTACTTCTGCCCCTACCCCCCCGGTCTTCGGGGATTCATAGAGTACAATAACCCTGCTGGTCTTTTTTACAGATTCATAAATACCGTTTTTATCGAGGGGTAATAATGTCCTCAAATCCACGACCTCTATACTTATCCCCTCATCTTCAAGTATCTTTGCTGCCTCTAATGCAATATGCGTCATGGCACCGTAGGTAATAACTGATATATCCCGACCCGATTTGATTACATTCACCTTGCCAAGCGGAACCACATAATCCCCTTCAGGTACCTCCCCTTTTATCCGGCGATATAAGAACTTATGTTCAAAATAAATAACAGGGTCATCATCCCTGATTGCGGCCTTAAGAAGCCCCTTGGCATCATAAGGATTAGATGGGGCAACCATCTTTAAACCAGGCACATTAAAAAACCATCCTTCAGGACATTGTGAATGAAATGCGCCCCCATGTACATTGCCTCCAAAAGGCGCTCTTATTACCATGGGTGTTTTGCCTCCCCACCTGTAAAAGTTCTTGGCAGCAACATTTACAATCTGATCAAAGGCACAGGAAATAAAATCAGCAAACTGCATTTCCACAACCGGCCTCATTCCCATCAGTGCAGCTCCTATTGCGGCGCCTGTAAAACCAGATTCAGAAAGCGGAGTATCTAAAATCCTCCATTTCCCATACTTTTCAAAAAAGCCCTCTGTAACACGAAAGGCCCCGCCGTAATTTCCAATATCCTCACCCAGTAGAAAGACATCAGGAGTCCGTGTTAATTCCTCGTCTAACGCCTGGCGTATAGCCTCAAGATATGTAATCTCCATAAGTCTCCTATGGTTGCCGTTTGTCTGCCTGACTTCAAATCCCCCTTTTCTAAAGAGGGGAGATAGTAGTCACCCCCCTTCATAAAAAAAGGGATGGGGGG